>JBDSEW010000006.1:0-5397 GCA_039919825.1 Chitinophagales bacterium
ACCTCCTTCAGTTGTTGGCTTAAGTATAAAATTATACTTGTTTGAAACTTTTGAGCCATTCAAAAATTGAATTTCTCCTTCCAAAAAAGTAGACTTTTTTACACCAAAATATAAAAGCCCCTGGGCTCTGCCTGAAGATTTTACACTCAACTGTAAATTCTGATTCATGATATTGTTGAGCAACTTGAAGAAACTAATTAAATTACTTTTTCCAGCACCATTTGCGCCAATCAAAACATTAACTTTACTAAACTTAATATCAATTGCCTCTCTGATTGATTTGTAGTTTTTTAAACTAATTGAATGTATGCTCATTGCTTTATTTTGTTAGTTGTCTCTTTTTTCTCTGTATCCGAATTAACTCACCGAATAGTTGAACAGAACAATTAGTATTTGATAAAATTGTTAAAATGTAAGTATAAAAAAAGTATTAAAAAGGAGAAAAGATGCTGAGTATCATCAGATATATTTTCAAGGTTGCTCAGTAATGAAAGTTACCACTACCAATGTAGCTCTAGTCGTTGTTATTTTGGTAAACGTCCCTTTAAATTGTTTGCATCAAACGATTCATTTGAAGTAATCAAAGCCCGCGCATAATCAATCTGCCCCCACGTATTCCAGAGCAGCACACCACGCACTCTTCCGTTTTCCAGGTAATAAATAACACCTTCTTTAAACGGTTCTTTCCAGTCTTCTACAATATTCAATCGTGTATCAAGTTCACCTACTGCTTCATAACCGAGGTCAAAAAGGTCGGAGTAGAAGAAAGGTAGGTAGATGTATTTTTCGTTTGCACCAGCCATATTTTTTCCTGCAATTGCTCCCATCACATTCGAGTTGTCCTCATGCTCAACACGCACGCGTTTGCCAAGGGCAGGTGAATAAAAATTGGCAACATCTCCGGCTGAAAAAATATCAGCTTCACTGGTGCGTAAATTTTCATCCACTTCAATTCCATTCCCGATGTTTAAACCGGCGTCAGCGGCAAGTGCAGTATTGGGTTTCACGCCAATTCCTGCAACCACTACATCTGCCTTCAGGGTTTTACCACCTTTTGTTTTAACCGTGTAGGTGGCCATATTTTTTTCTATCGAAACTATTCCTTCATTGGCAAGCACTGTCACGCCTTTTGATTCATAATAGGAATTGAGGAAGGAAGCAAGTGCTGAAGGATAAACTTTTGCACCAATGGCAGCTTCAGGAAAAATCATTGTCACTTTTTTTCCGTTCATCGCCAATGCTGCGGCAATTTCTGAACCGATAAATCCACCACCTATCACCACGATCTCTGTTGCTTTGATGGACAATGCGCGCAGTTTTGTATAGTCATCCACCGTTCGGAAATAGATGATTCCTTCTGCCTCTAAGGGCAGCTTATTGATGATTCCTCCGGTTGCAAGCAGCAGCTTATCAAAAGAATAAATATTGCCGCTGTCATCGGTCACTGTTTTTTCTTTCGCTTTAATCGAAGTAGCCTTGTGTGACAACACCATCGTCACATTGTTTTCATTGGTCTTTCTCCAGATGGTATCTTCAGCATCTCCTTTCCACAGCGATTTTGAGAGTGGTGGACGGTTGTAAGGCGGGTGATCTTCGTTGCTGATAAGAGCAATGGATCCTTTCGCATCAGTTTCACGGATACCTTTTATGGCAGCATCAGCAGTCATGCCGCCTCCGATGATGAGGTAATTATAGTGTTGCATACAATTAATTTAAAGGATTGAAAAACAAAGATAGGCATTCATAGGTACTGCTCTGGAGCCTTTACCAGCATGAAAGAGCAAGGCAGGGTGTTTATTTAACTGCTGCGGGCAACTTTAAACTTTAATGCCATTCCAATGT
Source organism: Chitinophagales bacterium (assembly GCA_039919825.1). GTDB lineage: Bacteria > Bacteroidota > Bacteroidia > Chitinophagales > UBA10324 > JACCZZ01. Next base: position 1,843 of record JBDSEW010000006.1, read on the forward strand.
TAAACAAGTACAAAAATGTAAACCATATTCTTCTTTCATTTATTTTCGTTTTGTGAAAACTTCCGAATGACCCCTTCCACAGCTCTTTTATTGTTTACAAAAACTGCTTCGCAGGAAGCGGCAGGCAAACAATTTGTGCGTTCGGATAAAGGGAAGAATGAAAGGATTTCGCAAAAATTGATTAGTCATTCGTTTCGCCGTATTAAGCAATCCGGCCTTCCTTATTTTGTCATTTCATCTCCCCGGCAACGTGGAAATTCGTTTGGAGAAAAGTTCACGAATGCGGTGGAGGACATATTTTCATTGGGATATCAGAAGGTAATTGTTGTCGGTAATGATTCCCCGCAGCTTTCTACTCAGTTATTGATTCATGCTGCAAATGAAATGTCGGCTGCCAATTTGGTTTTGGGCCCTGATAAACGTGGTGGAATTTATTTACTGGGTATCTCAAAAGAGGTCTATAACAGAAACGAACTGCTCAACTTCCGCTGGAATACTGCTGAACTTTATTCTGACTTTACCAGGTGGAAGGACAGGTGCAGGCTGGCATTTAACATTCTTCCGGCACTCAAAGATGTAAATGGATCGGATGAACTGCAATCGTTGCTAAAGCAAAAAAGTATTTTACTGTCATTGCGGAATTCTATTTTAAGTATTGTTGCTTCTGCAGCAATCGCAATCATCCGGGAAATTATATTCCTTAAAAATATTTCCGTTCAAAATAGTATTGACCGTCGCGGCCCGCCCACCTGTTCTCTTATTTCCTGATTGCTTCCTGCAGCCGGGTTTTTCCAAATCTCAATCTCCATAATCTTCAATCATTTTCTACAGGATTAATCTGTAACCGGATTATTCTCTATTAAAGAAAGTCAACATTAATTTTCACACGAAAAATAACTATGAAATATACTCGCATTACACTCTTACTTATATTTCTTTCATCCCGCTTATTTGCCCAGGTTGACCTGGAAATATCAGTTTCTGCTCTGCTGACAGGAAGCCCAGCAGCAAATGTTGAGGTCACACTTTCCAATCCGTCTATCGGTTATTCACAGCAACAGCAAACGGATCCATCAGGAAGAACCATTTTTAAAGGGTTATCGCTTTCAGGCACCTATGAAATTTTAACTGCTGAAACAAATGAATACCTGGCACAGAAAACCGGTAACCTTAAGTTTCGCAGCAATGAACATCCAAGTGTGCACCTTCAGCTCACCAAAAGAACGGAGGTGAATTTGCATGAAGTGGTAGTCACTGAAAACACTACTTCAAAAATCAATACGATCAATGGAGAAGTAGCTGCTGAGATGAACCTCAGGCAATTGCAGGAACTGCCCGTGGAAGGAAGAGATATCACACGGTCATTGTACCGGCTTCCCAATGTGGTGCAGGCAACCGGTTTTTTTCCTGAGGCACCCAACGTAAGTATCAACGGAGCGAATTCACTCTATACCAACTACCTTCTCGATGGAATGGACAACAACGAACAGTTCCTCGGTGGCCAGCGATTTGCCATTCCACTTGGCTTTACCCAGAATGTGACTGTCCTCACTAATAATTTTTCTTCTGAATACGGCCTCACGGCAAATGGAATTGTAGACATCACCACGCGAAGCGGAAATAACAATTTTACTGGCGAAGTTTTTTACCTAACCCGTCCCGGGCCCGCTATTGACAGTCATTCCGATTTTGCGCAACGCGATCTTTCCGGCAACCAGGTGAAGGATGGATTCATGCGGCAACAGGCCGGGTTTGGTTTTGGTGGTGCGATTAAAAAAGACAAGACCTTCTATTATATAAATGCAGAGCAGACACTTGACTTCAAAGACAACCTGCTGAATGTTCCTCAACTGAACATCAATGAAACTGTTCCGGGTAAAAACCGCTTCACCTACCTGAGCGGTAAGATTGATCAAAGCTGGAACAGTAAATTCAAAAGCTCACTGCGCGTAAATGTTGGACTCGTTAATATTGAACAGCAAGGCGGCGGACTCGACGGTGGTGTTACTTTTCCTTCTGCAGGAAGCAGCCAGGACCGCAACTCCTTTAACATCGCACTTAAAAATCAGTATATAAATGCAAATTTCTCGAGTGAAACCAACCTTCAGCTATTTGGGTTCAGGTGGAATTATGGAAAGCCCGCGAACCCGGATAATCCCCAGACAGTAGCTCTTGACCCTACCCAGCAAACCATCGCTGTACTTGGCAATCCGGGTTATGTGTTTGATGAACATGCGCTTGGTCAGCAATTCCAGGAAAAATTGAAATGGTACCTCGATAGGCAAACTTTAAAATTCGGTGTTGAACTATTAACCACCGATCATAAATTGTTCGGTGGTGGAAATCCGAATGGAAATTATACGGTACTCCTCACAGAAGATCAGGTAAATGGTCTCATTGAAAGTGGTGCAGGTTCATCGATGAATGTGGAGGACATCCCCGCAGATGCACAGGTGCTTAACTACAATGTGGAATTGCATCCTGGTGAATTTGGCACGCGTCAGAATAACTTCAGTTTATATGCGGAAGATGAAATACTGCTGACCGAACGCCTTCATGCAACGATTGGACTGCGTTATGATTACGACAATCTTTCCAAAGGCGGAGGAAGCAAGGGAGATATTAACAATATTGCTCCTCGTCTCAGCATCAATTACCAGCTCGACAGCAAGAGTAGCATTCGTGCTGGGTCGGGAATTTTTTACGATAAAATTCTTTATTCCATTTTCAGCGATGCATTGCAGCAGAACACTACTTCAGCTGATTACAAAAATCAACTGCAGCAATTTATCGATCAGGGAATTCTTCCGGCTAATACTGATCTCGATGCCATTACCTTCGATGGAAATCTTTCTGCCAGCGTACCCACAACTTATCTGAATGGTCCTTCATCTGATCAGTTACAGTCAACGCGCGATCATGCTTACAGTTATGAAAGAAGGATTTTAAATCCGAATGGCTATCAGAATCCTTACAATATCCAATCCATGATCGGATACCAGTACCAGGTTGATGGCAACAAATTGTTTTATGCAGATGTGGTGTACAACCGCAGTTTTGATCTTCCGAGACTCGTCGACATCAATGCTCCTGTTGCCTATCCCATTGATCCGGATAATGTGGTGGTTCGCCCAACTGCTGTTGCTGATGCCACGCGGCCTGTTCCAATCTATTCGGATGGTTCAGGCAGCTTTGCTTTGATTGATGGTGACACGGTACGTGGTGTTTCAACCAATGTGGTAATGACAGACATGGGAGGCGAGTCAGAATACATTGCTTTGAGTTTGAATTTGCGCAAAGACAAAGGCGATGATAAATATTCCTATCTCCTCAATTACACGCTTTCACGTTTACGCAACAACACGGAAGACATCAACTTTAAAGCGATGGATGCCAATAATTTTGAAGAGGAGTGGGGACCATCCATCAACGATCGCACGCATGTGATCAATGCCGTGTTTACCTATTACCCGGTTAAGAATTTTGTAATTACACTTGCCTCACTCATACAAAGTGGCCAGCCTGTCAACCGCATTCCGGATGCCTTGATTTACG
>JBDSEW010000017.1:0-12160 GCA_039919825.1 Chitinophagales bacterium
ATCTGAACTAAAAGTTGATGAGAGTATATCGCATGATGGAGTGTGTTTAACGGTGGTGAAGGTGGAGAATAACCGGCATGTGGTAACTGCAGTGGAAGAAACACTTTGGCGTTCATCCTTAAATTATAAAAAGGAAGGTGATGAAATTAACCTGGAGCGATCAATGCTGTTGAATGGAAGACTGGATGGACACATCGTTCAGGGACATGTAGATGGAATGATGGCCTGCGACAAAATTTCAGAAAAGAATGGTAGTTGGATATTCAGGTTTCATATTAAAGATGCGGGAAGAAATCTGATTGTTGAGAAAGGATCAATATGTATCAATGGGGTTAGCCTGACAGTGGCAAAACTTTCGGAAAAGAAATTTTCGGTAGCTATTATTCCCTTTACTTTTGAACACACTACTTTCAAAAACTTAAAACCAGGGGATGAGGTGAATATTGAATACGACATTATTGGGAAGTATGTGTCGCGGATGATGAAAGGAAGGTAGCAGGGCCAGGAACCGTGAGGCAGGACGGGAAGTGTCATAGACAAGAGACGCAGGACATAAGAGATAAAACGTAAGATGTAAGACGTAAGACGTAAGACGTAAGATGTAAGACCCAAGACCCAAGATTAACTAATGACTAACGACTTGCTACTAAGGACTTTTATCTACATTTGCGCCCAATAAATTTATAATGGCAGCAACACTGAAGTTTAAGTTATTGATAGAAAAAGTAAAACTGAAGGCAAAGATTCAGCGGCGTAGCAACAAGAAACTGTTTGAGCGGTTTAAAACAGATAAGCCAAAAGGACTTGATAAAGCTTTTAAGGTTGCAAACGATGAAGTGTTTTCACGTATCAATTGCCTGGACTGTGCTAACTGCTGCCGTATAGCACAACCTGTATTTGAAACACCTGATGTAAACCGGATTTCCAAACATTTCGGAATGACTGCTGATGCTTTCATCAAAAAATACCTGAAGGCTGATCCCGAATACGAATACTTTACAAAAAAATTACCCTGCACCTTTTTAGGAGATGATAATAAATGTACAATCTATGAAGTACGTCCGATGGGTTGCAGAACCTATCCACCTGCAAAGCTGCGGTTGTCGCCTGAGCAATTAGATGTGATCTATGAAAATATTGGGATCTGTCCTGCCACGAGTGAAATAGTAGAAAAAATTAAAGCACAATTCGGGTAATTCCTAAAAAGATGCAACGTTATCCAATTTGGTGTGCCAACTTAAGCAAATCAGAAGCGGTATCCGAAAACCAATTTCAACTTCCCGATATCCTGCATAAAATAATTTTTGTTGCTGATATTGAGGAAGCTCCTGTCACTTACCAGGGAAAGGACTCCATAAACTTTTTTTCCTCCGTAGCCGAGGGCACCTCTCGAAATCAGCTTGAAGCTAAGATTCACCGGATGACCGGCAACATACCACTCATCATGTGATTTCAGCTCGCTTCTTGACAAGGAAAATCCGGGAGCAAGCGACAACGTCAGGTAAATGTGAAGTGGAAAAACTATTGTATAAGCGTAACCACCGCTCAGTCCGATATTAAACACAAATGCATCAGTAAACTCGGAATGATCTTCAAAGATGCTTGCATATTCGGCCGGAACAATACTGCTGTCGGCATGGAGATCATAAGATGAAAAGAACAGTCCGGCCAGAACGCCACCTGCACTTTTCTTTTGAATTTCAGTCCCGATGAGAGAACCGAATGTTATTTTTTTAGAATTAAAAAGAAGGTTATAGTCAACTCCAAAATTGAAGGCACTGATGTCTTCGCGATAAGCGATCGTGGTATCTCCTACGGGAAAAATAATATCACCGGTGGTGTTTAACCAACCAAACATACCAATGCTTTGCTGGAGATAAATCTCAAAAAGATGCTGGCCAGAGTACAATGAGCCTATAAAATCAAATGCCCGGCTCTCATGTTCGGAATCATCATGAGGTCTGCTCTTGAATGCATTGAAACCTACATCCAGGTTAAGACGGTTATAGGAAACCCCGAGTCCGGTTCCATAGAATTTATTGGGTGCATACTTAAGCGATGCATCTGTTGACCTGCTGTTGACCTTAAATTGCTGGTACTTGGAAACTGAATACAACCTGATAGACCATTTAGAAGGACTGCGGTTAAGAAACGCGGTATCATACTCTACCGTTGTAGGCTTGAAGCGTGGAAATTGAGCATTCGCAGAAATTGGAAAAAGAAGGACGATTGGCAAGGCAAGCAGCAGGCTTACGCGGAAGATGCTGTTGAGTTGATGTTTAAGCATTTGTCGGTATTGATGGAATTTGAATTTGGAATTTTGAGAGAAAATCAATGCCCGGTTGTCGCATGCAAAACCATTCATAATAATACTCTTTTTACTGATGGCTGATTTTGCTTCGATACTCATTGTAAGTATCATGCCAGCAATTTCTCAACCGTAGCATACAAGATAGCAATGCTTATCGAGTATCCAAATTATATTGATTAGTTGATGAAAAGTTCACCGCAGAAAATCCATGCATCGCCACCTGCACCAGGATGATCAGCGGGTAATTTTCCATAATTGTGTGCGGTGATTTTTATATAGCGAACCTGCTGCGGTTCAAAGCTTGCTTTTAGTGATTGTGTGATGGAATTTTTTTCTGAGACGGGAATAGTATTGGTTACGGTTTCAAGCAGGGTAAAGCTTTGCCCATCTGTGGAACCTTGGAAATCAACCCGTGAGGGCATAATGATCCAGGCTTTCTCATCCTGCAAAAATTCGGCTCCTGCAGTGGAGATGGTTTGAATTTTTCCCAGGTCAACAATCACTTCCATATCCTTTCCCCACCAACCCTGCCACGAGCCACTCTTGAAGTTGTTATCACCGGACAACCCATCGATCAATGAAAGATCACTTCCGCCATTGTATTGCGGATTATAAACAGTGAGGTATTTTATATTCCAGCTTTTATCCGTCTTTAAAAACTTCGCAGTTACTACTTTACTCTGCACGCCTTTGCTGTTGATGGAGATTGCTTTCACGGTAGTATTATCACGAATAGAAAACGGCTTTGAATACGAAGAAGATTTCCTGGTTGGAACAGAATTATCAGTTGTATAAAAAAGTTTACTTCCTGCTTCCAGCGACTGAATCGAAACCGTAGCTGACTCCCGGAAGACCGCATCTTTTGATTCAATTACCGGGTTAACCGCAATTTGATTGGAAGTGATTGCAGAAGGAGGTGCAGTAACCCAGCCTGGTTGAATCTTGGGTTCACTTCCCATTTGAAATGAAACAGTTTTCCCCTGTAAAATCATGGATTGGGAAATGTAAAAAGTATCCGTTGTCCGCCCATCTACTTTCATTGATTGAATGTAGTAGTCTTTAGCGGTAGCATGGTGAGCGTTGATGGTAAAAGTTTTTTGATTCTCGAGATGAATTTTCACCGTGTCAAACAGCGGCGTGCCAAGCGCATAATAAGGTGAACCCGGAGTTACGGGATAAAAGCCCATCGCACTTAAAACATACCATGCACTCATTTGCCCGCAGTCTTCATTGCCAATCAGCCCGTCTGGTTTGTCGTGGTACATTTCAGTTAGTATTTGATGAACCAGTGCCTGCGTTTTTCCCGGTTTCGAAACATAGTCGTAGAGGTAAGCCATGTGATGGCTGGGTTCATTGCCATGTGCATACTGTCCAATCAATCCACTTATATCTGATTGCTCACGACCAGTAGTTTTTAAGGTGGTTGTGAAAAGTGAATCAAGTGCTGCTTCAAATTTTTGTGCACCGCCCATCATCTTTTTCAGGCCATCAATATCCTGCTGAACGGCAAAACGGTATTGCCATGCATTGGCTTCCGTATAATTAAAGTTTACTTCATAAGGATTGAACGGCGACAGAAAGTGGCCATTTTTTTTCGGCCGCATAAAACCGGTAACGGGGTCAAATACATTTTTCCAGTATTGTGCCCGCTGAATAAAAGTGTTGTAAGTGGCAGTATCATTTCTTCTGAGTGCCATTTGGGCGATACACCAATCATCATACGCGTATTCAAGTGTTTTTGAAACAGACTCTCCTTCATCCTCTACACTGATGCAACCATTTTCGCGGTAGGAAGGCAATCCATAAATGTTCTGACCGCCACTTGCTTTCATCGCTTCCAATGCTTCCTTATTATCAAATCCTTTTAATCCTTTTGCTGCTGCATCTGCAATTACGGATACGGAATGGTACCCAATCATACAATCGGTTTCATTACCCGCCAATTCCCAAACGGGCAGGCGTCCGCCCTGCTGGTACTGACGTATCATGGTCTGAACAAAGTCACCATCCTGCCTGGGAGTAAGAAACGTAAGCAAGGGATGGAGCGCACGGTAAGTATCCCACAATGAAAAAACAGTATAATAGTTGAGTAGTCTTTCATTATGCACTTCACCATCTCTTCCGCGATAATTTCTGTCAGCATCGTTGTAAGCATTCGGTGCAATCATACAATGGTAGAGTGCTGTATAAAAGATTCTTTTTTGTTCTTCCGTACCGCCTCTTACTTCGATCTTATTGAGCATGTAATTCCAGGTTGCATCCGCATTGGTTTGCACCTGTTCAAAATCCCAGGTTGGTAGCTCGCGTTCTAAATTGTAACGCGCTCCATCCATGCTTACAGCTGATGTACCCACTTTTACCTGAATGGCTTCACCATTGGAAGTATTGAATTGAAAAAATGCCTGGATATTTTTTCCGGAATGTTCATTGGACAGGGTCATTAATTCCTGTTGCACCATAGCATCGTTTACAGAGATGCCGTAGGAATTAAATTGCTTTGAAAATTCAATAGCGAAATAAAGTACCTGGTTGGCAGCCCATCCTTTTGACCTGCGCATACCCTGGACATGTCGTGCATCGATTACCTGAATAGAAGATGCAATCACTTCATCACGATGGGCCAGGTCGAGGATAATATTGGATTGTTCAGATTTCGGAAAACTATATTTATGCATACCTACCCTTGATGATACAGTGAAAGCAGCTTCAAGATTATCGTCGTCGAGATGAACGCTGTAGTAACCGGGTGAAGCTACTTCGCTCGCATGAGAAAAATGAGAGGCATATCCTTTTTTACAGTTTCCATCTTTAAAAGGAGTCAGCACCGGTTCGCCAAGTGTTGGCATCAGCAACACATCGCCATAGTCACTCACACCCGTTCCGCTGAGGTGCGTATGCGTGAAGCCATAGATGATGGAATCGCTGTAGTGGTAGCCCCCACAGCCATCCCAGCTGTCATCGATGCGTGTATCAGGTGACAGTTGTATCATGCCGAAGGGAAAGGCAGCACCTGGAAAGGTGTGTCCGTGGCCGCCGGTACCGATGAAAGGATTTACGTAGGGAGTGAGGGAGGTTTGGGAGAAGGATGAGATTGGAAAATTGATAAGGAAGCCTATAATAAGAATTTTTAAAAAGATTGACGGTAGGTGAAGAGAAAGTCTTGTTGATTTGTGATGGCTTAGAAAAATAGTATTCATTAGCTGTAGCTATTTTATGCAATGATTGCTTAAAGATGCTGCGAATTTAGATTTTAGTATTTGAGCATGAAATTTTATTCAGAAGTACACCAAGGAAGGTTCAGAGAATACTGTTCTGTGTTTATGATCTATGTCGAAACATAAGTATTGCTGAAAAAAAACGTTGGTTGCTGATTAAGCATTTCAGGCAGGTTTTATTTTACCATTTCGATCCTGATCCACCGCCACCGGAACTTCCTCCTCCCCAGGAGGAGCCACCACTGCTTCCTGAAGAACCTGAACTTCCACCGGAACTGCTGCTACTGTGTTGTAACATTGGAATCTTATAGATCTCACGATCCTGTTTGTGGCAATTCATGCAATCCATAATTTTTTCACCGGTTCCGGAAGAAGTATAAGAAGGTGAGGTAATGGTATTGCGCCCTTTGAGGTAACTGGCTTTGGCTTTGCAATGCTTGCAACTGGTGTATTTAGAAGAATAATTGATGTAACTCAACTGAAACTGGTTCTTGCAGTGGTAGCAATGCCATACATCATAATCAACAGAATGAATTTGCTCCTCTACCAGCTGGCCCTTTGATAAATACTGATCATCTGCATTTTCATCGAGCTTCTGCATGATATTATTGCACTTATCGCATGCATAAGGTGTATTGCGGAGTCCATCTAATTTCTGATCTTTAAATAGCTTGTAAATCAGGAATGGTATTGGGAAAAGAAAATAGGTAACCTGCCAGTATTGGTGTGATTTGGAAAATGCAGCATGCTTTGCAGCGCGATCAGTTCCATACAAAGATTCAATATTGTGATTGAATCGCAGGCGTCTTTCCAATAAAAGAATAATGATGAAAATATAAACTGCGATCAGTAATTCAGCCACTGTTACCGGCGGATCATAAGTTAGTTGCGACCAGATCCACACAGCGGGAATTCCAATATTTACCAGTAATGTTTTTACAATCCATTGGAAATTATTTTTATTTTTTACAACCTGTTCAGGTCGTGAAACTTTCTCTTTACGTGGCCGAAACAGAAAAGTGAATATGGCAAAAACGAATCCGGTAATTCCCAGAAAGGTGATTGAAACCGGTTGCTGAAACGGGGAGCTGAATGACTGACCGAAAGCCGAAGAATTTTCAGCCATCACTTCGGGTGCATTTTCGGGATCAGTGATATACATGTCCACTGCTTTCACACCTCCAACGATACAGGCATCATAATTTCCAGATTTGGCATAAGGTACCATAAATGTTTCCTGGATGTATTTACAGGTGACATCCGGAAGAATACCTTCCATTCCCTTACCGGTTTCAAATTCAATCGATCGCTGATCCATCACCATCAGTATCAACAAGCCATTGTCTTTTTCGCGGTCACCAATGCCCCAGTAATTGAATAGCTTCGTGGCAAATGCTTTAGGAACTGTTTCACCGATGGAATTAATCACTACAACAGCGACCTGGCAGGTGCTAGCTAATTCAAGTCTTTTCAGCATCGTATCAATAACTATTACTGTGGTTGCAGTTAATACTTCATCCGGATTACTGACATAATGAAAACTGGGAGATGATTTGGGATTGGGAAGCGATTCGACAGTGTAGACAGTATCAGCCCATGCAGCAGTATGGCATAATAAAATCAATAACAGGAGATATATTTTCAGCACAGTTGCCCGCATTTGAAATGTGTAATGTAAATTTTTGATAACTGTATTCTTAGAGAAGTTTTGTGAGATGATGGTTTTCACCTCTGAAAAATAGCTTTTTTCACATGGCGGTTAAAACTTTTTCTAAGTTAAGATGACTTTGAATTACTTCTTTTTTTAAGGATGAGAATTATGTGGCCTTTATTCTTGTGTCTTGATTAATTTCAGTTTAACCTCGTTTGAACCCTGAGCAAATTTTGCCATGTAAATTCCAGGTGTCAGTGTTGAATCTATAGTGTATTGTGCTGCGGATGTGTATGGAATACAAAAGGAAAGGATAGTAAAGGGAGGGTGAAAAAAAATCCGGAAGAAAGAAGAACTGCGGGAATACGTCTCAATCGTTGCAGGTTAGTAATTGAGTAGTTCGTATGAATAGATTGAAACGATTATTTCCTTCCCATCACTTGATATACCTGTAACTTTTCTCGTTTCCCTTTTACCCATGCTGGTTCCCATGCTTTGAGTACAAAATGATCTTTCACGAGGTCACAGGTGGATGAGTTAATCAGGATAGCATTTGGAGAATCTTTGGTAAGCGACTCAATTCTTTTTGCAGTATTCACGGTGTCGCCGGCGATGGAATAGGCAATCCTGTCTTCAGATCCCAGGTTCCCGGCAATCACCAAACCGGTATTGATACCGATGCCTACTTGTATATTGCTTTCAATCAGTGATGAAAATTTATCATTCAGCAGTTGTAGCCGGTCGATCATGTCCAATGCACAAAACACTGCGTTGGAGTGATTATCAGGATACGATAAAGGCGCTCCAAAAATGGCAAAGATCTCATCTCCTACATACTGATTCACGAAACCATTGTGTCTTTTTATAGATACCTCCATCAGGGAATAAAACTCGTTGAGAAATTTAACCACCTCTTTTGGATGCAGGTTGGCACTGATCTCCGTGAAACGGCGTATGTCGCAAAACATAGCAGTTACTTCAAGCAGTTCACCTTCGAAAATGGTAATATTATCCGTTGCGTGCAGGGATTTTTCGACTACTGATTCAGGCACATAACGTTTGAATAAGGTGAGCGTTTTTTCCTGTTCCTGCACTTTTTGACTCAGTTCAGCAATCAGGGTTTTGTTTCTTGCCTGCAACCGGTAGAGGCTGATGGCATTATCAATCGTCATCTTTAATTCATTCTCATCCCACGGTTTGGTGATGTAGCGAAATACCCTTCCGGTGTTGATGGCCTGAATGATGGCTTCAATATCGCTGAAGCCTGTTAGGATCATTCTTATCGTATCTGGATACTCAGGAATTATCTTTTCGAAGAATTGGACACCGGTCATTTGAGGCATCCGCTGATCGGTGATAATGATTGGAATGGTGTGTTGTTGCAAAAGTTTAATGCCTTCTGCTGCACTTGTTGCTGTAAAGATGTTGTAATTGCGGCGAAAGGCTGCGCGGAACGAGATGAGATTGTTTTCTTCATCATCTACATAAAGAACATTAAATTTTTCTTCGTCCATAATAAAAAAAGATTGCAGGGGAAGGTAATTAATTATTTGCTGGGACAACAGGAATAGTGATGAGAAATTGGGTGCCTTTTCCTGCTTCACTGATTACCTCAATTGTTCCGTGGTGCTTTTCGATAATGCCGTAACTGATCGATAACCCTAAACCGGTTCCTTTGCCAACATCCTTTGTAGTGAAGAAAGGATCGAAAAGTTTTTTCTTTATCTCATCATTCATACCAGCACCACTGTCGCGAACCGAAATTTTCACGGATTTATTTTCCATGGATGTTGACAGGTATATTTTCCGCTCACCCGCGGAAGTTTCGTCAAAGGAAGGAACCTCTCCAATTGCATCAATTCCATTACTGATTAAATTCATAAATACCTGGTTCAATTGACCTGGATAACACCTGATGTCGGGAATGTCTGCAAATGATTTGATCACCTCAATGTTCTGATGCTTGATTTTATTTTGCAACAGCATAAGTGTTGATTCAATGCCTTCATTGATATCAGCCATCTTCATCTCCTCTTCATCAAGCCTGGAGAAGTTGCGGAGGCCTTTTACAATTTCCGCTGTGCGCTTTGATCCTTCTGCAATACCGTTGAGAAGTTTCTCTGATTCGGAGAGGTTTTCTTCAAGCGCAGATTCTTCTTTCAGTTTGTCCGCCTCGGTTTTTTTATCAGTTTGAGAAAGCAGTTGCTCATAGGACTCCAGCAATTTTTTTACCTCATAAAAATTTCTTTTTAGCGGGTTCACATTACCGGACACAAAGTTGATTGGGTTGTTGATCTCATGCGCCACTCCCGCCGTGAGCTGACCGAGAGAGGCAAGTTTTTCCTGCTGAATGAGTTGTTGTTGTGTGGTTTTTAACTGAAGAAAGGTTTCTTCGAGCTTCGCATGTGCTTTTTTCTTTTCGCGAAAGCGAAGAATCAGCACAAACACCAAAACAGCAGCGAGTAGCAATGCGCCTATGCTGGCATTTCGAATGAGTGTTTGCTGTTGGAGGGCAACTTGTTGCATCACATCCTTTTTCTTTGTTTCACTTTGCAATTCAAGGAATGCCACCTGGTGTTGCTTTACTGCAGTGTTGGAAGAGTCTTTGTAAGCATTGTAATTTTTATATGCTTCAAAGGCAGCACTGGTATTGTTAAGATGTTCATAAGTTTTACTGAGGTTGAAATAAATATCCTGCAGGTTACGGTAGTTTCGGTTTTTCTTCGCGACTTCCACTCCTTCCAGCAAATATTTTAAGGCGGCGGAATAATCATTTTTCTTCCCGTAAACTTCACCCAATCCATTTAATACAGCACTGTGAAAAGGTTTATCGATGTAATCAGACATCGACAAAGCCTTCTCAAAGAAATAAATGGCGCTGTCTGACTTATTCAATTTAGCATAAATTAATCCACCTACACTGTAGCAATTGGCAAGATCAACCTGGTTCTGATACTTAATGGAAGTCTCCAGATTGTGCCGCCCATAATTGAGCGCAGCACTGTAATCTTCTAAATTATAGTATACCCATCCGATATTTCCAAGAGTTATCCCTATAAACTCTTCGTTACCCGACTCTTCTATAATCTCCAAAGCCTTTTTAAAATAGTCCATCGAAAGTGGATATATTTCCAGGTAGGTATAAACGGCGCCCATCTGGGTATAAAGATTAAAGACTATCATTTTTGTTGTATGGTCATTTACCAGGTCAGCAGCTGCCTGAAGTGACTCAATAGCTTTTACCCAGTTTTCCGCTTCCCAGTATGGATAGGAAAGGGCCCTGTGATAGTGGATAATGCCGTCATTCCATTTTATTTTTTTGGAGAGTTGTAACGCTTCCTCAGCAAATAATGCTGATTGGCGCGGAAAAGAATCAATGTACTTAATGTAAGCCTCCAGCAACATAATTACTTTACCGGTATCCTCTTTTGCCAGGGATAAAACTTTAATGGTGGAATCAACCGAGGAGGATGAAGATTGCTGTGCAAAACCACTGGAGGAAAGTAGTAGCAGATAAAGAAGAATGGCGCTTTTTTTCATTGCGGCACCAAATTATAAATTAAGTTGCTTTTACCGGTTTATTCTTTGTTACGGGTATAACTATTGTAATTGTTGTGAAACATGAGCTTTTCTTCGAACGTTAGAATCTTCCCGCTAAAACATACCTGCATAGCAGGAGCAACCTGATTTATTCCTATTGAAAAACTAAAACGGGAGTGAGATAATGAATTCTGCTCCTTTTCCCAACGTGCTTTTAACTTCAATATGCCCGTGATGTTTTTGAATAATGCCATAGCTGATGGAAGGATCATGTCCTGTTACTTGTCAATAGCTTTGCTTGTGAGGAAGAGAATGAAGATTTCTCTCTCTGCTTCGTTAAGTATTGTTTGTAGTAATCATGGTGACGTCGAAATAATGAATTCCTGCTACTATTGATATCAAAAGATCATTCCTGAAATGGTGGCTGCATTTTCAGCCCTCATTAATCTTTTTCCTGCAGTTGCTCAATAAGCAGGTCGTCAACATAAATTCCTGTCTTATGAGGATTCCAAATGTAAATTTTCAATACATCAGCGGTGTCTTTTGCAGCAGGTATTAGCAGCTTGAAGGATACATTTTCCCAGGTTTTATTATTACGAAGCATATTGTCAACATCAAAACTCTGCCAGAAGTAATCGACGCCATTGTGCGTTAATGAAGCAACAAACTGCGCGTGCATATTTTTGTCAAATGGAATTTGAGTTGGGTTGAACATAGCACTAATGCGGATAGTAGCGGGCAAAATGAGCGGTGCACTACCCGCCTTCATTATTAGTCCCGGAGAATAGGGATTAACAGCATCAACGTAGCAGGAAGAGGTTCCTGAATAGAACACCTCTGATTTGCGGGCAGTTGTACTGATTGCCTCAAAGCCATGACTAAAAAGCGTATCACTCACCATCCAGTTTATGGCAGGTTCTCCTTTATACATGAACACGGCAGACTTGTTAGGGTAGCCCATGCAATCGGCCGACTCAAAAGTTTCCAGCAATTCAAACCGTTCATCAAACAATAGATTACTGTGCGCAATTCTTGATTCATTGGTATAAAAATCGTCCCAGACAATAGCACTCCCAACAGGAATTTTCTTTAGCTGATTGATCTCCTGCAACCTTCGATATTGTGAACTATCAAAAAGATCGTAATTAAAAACAATGGCGGAATAGCCAGCTGAGGAATAGATAGTATGCCCATCAAGAAACTTCTTGTATTTTTCTGAGGCCTTTAAAATTGATTTTTGGTTTCCACTTAGGTCAAAAGCACATTGCGTTTTAAGTTGTATATAAGGAGTAAGTAATACTGAAACGACGAGTAATACAGTGACCAGTTTTTTAACAACCTCATTCGTACAAATTACTTTCCAATCAGTGATCAGATTGAATCCGCGCAGGCAGATTATTCCCGCACACGGAATTACCGCTATTAGTACCCTGATAAGCCCCA
>JBDSEW010000030.1:0-11956 GCA_039919825.1 Chitinophagales bacterium
CTGTTATTGCCGGCTTTTTTATAGTCACCATTGGCGGCATGCTGGCATATACTATTGCTCAAATGAACCGGTCCGGTGAAGAAAGTTTGAGTCTTCCGAAAATGGAAATGCCGGTTATCAATTGGTCCCTCTTTGGGAGCCCTTCCTTTACCTTATTCTTTCTATCCGTAAATGTAGTATTGGGATTGGTGTTGCTGGATAAAATAATTGCTTCGCAAAGAAAGCATTTGGCAAACTGAAAGATCTGTGTCCCCAGCAAAATCTCCGAGCTTATTTTTTGGCCGATGCGATTGATTTTACACTTGAGATACTACACCCCAAACTGCTTCAGGTGGTGATCAAGATGCTGATAGGTCATGCGTCCCCATTCCCACTAATTGATTTAACTCCGGATCAGTAGGAGCACCCTTGGGAAACGACATTATGTAAAGGAACGTCCATTTCAAAACGGTATGAAAGAAAAAATTTCCTGCGTCTTTATACTACCGCAAACCTAATGCACCACGAAAAGGATCGCTTACATGACAGATCATTTGGTTCGCATTCATTTTCCCCCACAACCTTTTTGAATCAGGTATGAGTTGGTTGATACGTGTTACTGCTTCTTCAAAGTCTCTTTGGTTGCAAATGTTTTTCATCCGGCAATGTATTCACTGTTGTAGTTTCTTTCCAGTCCGTTTTAAGAAGTGAACCACTGCAGAAAAAAGCAAACAAAGAACGTAAAAATGTTAAATGAAAAACAGGCCGGTAGGGTGCTTACCAAATTGTCGCTAAATGGAACCGTCATGCCGTCCCGACTATCGGGATCGGCATCTCTGCCAAATTGGGAGATCCCGATCCCGAATTTCTCGGGACGGGATGACAGCTATGATTTTACTTTATTTCCAACCATCAATGCGACAATTGTGTATGCACCCGGCTGGTAAAAGGATATGATAACCAGCCTGAAATTTTTACTTTACACAAAAGTTTCATCCCTTGTTTAAGCGCAGGAAAAATTTCAGGTACCCGATTACTTCGCTTGCGGGAAGTACCCCCGGAAATATCATTAAAGTGCTTAAAACACAGCAGGCACAACCGCGATACTACCTAAAGATTGTGCTCTCTTTTATAGTAGCAGTAATTTTCAGCCCGTTCAACCTGGTAGAGAATCTCCTCCTGAGAAGACAGATCAACAACTTTAAGTTGACAGAGCCTCCGCTCTTTATTGTCGGATTCAATCGGAGTGGCACTACGCTATTACATAATCTTCTTTGCCGGGATCCGAAAGCTGGCTACACTACTACTTTACAAAGTGTTTTCCCTCATTGTTTTCTTACACAACAATGGTGGCTGGGACCCTTGTTCAACTACATGGTACCTGCCCAAAGGCCCTTCGACAATGTAGCCATGGGAATGGATTTTCCGCAGGAAGAGGAATTTGCAATGGCAAATCTTCAGCCATACAGCGTTTATAATTTTTTCCTTTTTCCTTCAGCGTTTGACCACTTTGTTGACCATGATTACTTTACTGAAACCTTACCTGCAGGCGCTATTGCAAAGTGGAAGAAGGAGTACCAGGAAATGGTTGTTAAATCTCTCCTCAATACAAAAGGAGAACGGTATGTCAGTAAAAACCCTAACAACATTCCGCGGATGCAAATTCTCAAAGAATTGTATCCTGAAGCCAGGTTTATCTTTATCTACCGCGATCCTTATGTGGTAGTGGAATCATTCTATCATTTTATTCTCGCAATTTTTACCGGTATCCAGTTGCAGCAAGTACCTCATGATTTTTCCCGAAAGAATGTCGCAAGGTTTTATGCGATTGCCATGAATCATTATTTAGCAATTAAGAAAAATGCTGCTTCACCCATTGCCTTCGAGATTAAAATGGAAGACTTTGTTAAGGATAAGATCGGCACGCTGAGAAATATTTATGCTGCATTCGGAATCGAAAAATTTCAGGAATCAGCGTTTGTTTTTGAAGCCTACCTTGCAGAGAATTCTTATAGACGCAAAGAATCCTATGAAATTAATGACGAGACCATTCAGTATGTAAACCTGTATGCTTCAGCAATAGTTGAATACTTCGGATATCCACTAAGAACGGTACTGGGCATTTAAAAGCACGATCGGCTAGAGGTTGTATTGAAATGATCTTGAAATTCTTCTTACCTCCGCAACCCCCGCAAGGCTTCGACTACTTGTCCTGAGCTTGTCGAAGGAGGCTCAGGGTGACCGGCGCGCTGAGGTCATGTTGAGCACTTCGACAAGCTCAGTACAAGCTTTGTCGAAACATTTGGGCAAGTAATTTTTTTAAATGATTTCAAAACAGCTTCTTACACGTACTAAATGGGTGCATACCAACTTGTCGCATTGATAGTTGGAAATAGAGTAAAATCATAGCTGTCATCCCGTCCCGAGAAATTCGGGATCGGGATCTCCAATTTGGCAGAGATGCCGATCCCGATAGTCGGGACGGCATGACGGTTCGATTTAGCGACAATTTGGTAAGCTCCCCCACTAAATTATCAGATAACATGCTATTTGAATTAAATATAGTTTTACGGATACAAGTAGTGAAGAACAAAGCAGCCGTTAAGCTAGTTGTAAAGGATCCCCATGAAAAAAATTAAATTGATTGTTTCTTTGACAGTGATGTTGTTTGTAATGAATCAAACTGCAAATTCACAGGTGCTTATTTCTTTATTGCTGGGTGATAAACTGAACTCTGACAAGCTGGAGTTTGGACTTGATGGTGGAGTTAGCCTTTTAAATATGACCAACACGCCAGGATCGAATTTATTGGTGAACTGGAACCTTGGTTTTTATTTTGATTTTAAAATGAATGAGAAGCTCTTTATTCATACCGGTGTTATTGTTAAATCAAAAATGGGTACAGCAGACCTGGAAGCCTATTCACTTGATAATAGTGAGCTGGATACCTTATTTACCGGTGGAACCGTTGACAGAAAAATAAACTACTTCAATGTTCCGGTGTTGCTTCGCTATCGTTTTGTGGATTACCTGCATGTTGAAGGCGGGTTTCAGTTAGGATTGCGATACACAGGATTTGATAATTTCAGCCAGAGCATCAATAACAGCAACCTGCTGTATAAAAATGATGTTAAAGATAATTTTGAAAGACTGGATGCCGGCGTTGTACTCGGACTTGGCTACAAGCTTAAAAAGGGAAAAGGAATGACATTGAGTGCGAGGTACTATTACGGATTTGTAGATGCCAACAAACTTACAACTGGTAGCCAGCACAATACGGCTACTTATCTCAATGTTTCTATCCCCATTGGCAAAGGAAAAGCCGAAAAGAAAGCCGCAGAAAAGGAAATGAAAGAGGGCCAATAGTTAAACCATTGGTTTGCTGATACCCTATTTCACCCACCTCTTCACATCCTGGTAATCGAGATAATACCGGATCCGGATGGAAAAATTATTGTTCTGGGGAAAATCAAAAGTGTGATCCAGGTTATCGATAAATTTTAGATCTGCCTGGTCGTCGAGGCCGATGATGGAATTCTTCCACACGATATTGATCTCACTGCCTGGCAAAAACCACCAGGTGAAGTTGAGATCTATGTTCCAGGCATTAAAGTTATAGTTGCTGTTTTCATGGTAATCGCTCCCGCTGAGTGAACCATCCTGCTCGAGTGTATAAAACTGATAGTATGTTCCTTTTTGGGAGTAATACCGGAATTTAATTCCTAGCGACATGCTGCTGTTGAAAATGTAACTGCCTCTCAGGGTGTTATCAAATTCACTGATGTTTCTTCTTCCGAAAATAATGTTGGAAGCGGAATCAATGTCCACGAAACCGATATCATTGTAATAAAGGTGTGTTTCATTTTCTGGTATCAGCAATACTTTGTCCCCGATGCGGATGCGGGGAGTTACCTGCCAGCGGTATTTGATACGGCCAGGTTCATTCCAGATGGCGGGGCCACCCTCTATATCAATCGCCAGGTGCTTCCGGTAATCTGTGCTGATACCTGCACCTAATTCATAGATGGAAGGAATTGCATAATAACGGCCTTCCACACGTGGTTCATAATAATCGTGTTCGCCAAATGGAGCCGCAAAATAGTAAGTGAAGAAGCCAAGATATTTCCTGGTAAGCCAAAATGCATTCCCATTCAGGTTGGCGCTGCTATAGGCGCCATTGCTGTTGCGATAGTTGTAGGCAAGGTTATTCTCTGTGTGGAACTCAAGAAATTTACCGAATGGTTCGTAGATGTCGTAGTTTAAAGAAGCTTCTTCTGCATTCAGGTTATTGATGGTGAGGTAGCCCAGGTCATTGATGTTATAATCAGGACTAATGGAGAGGTGTGCGACATCGAACCTGAAGTTACCAGAAATTTTTCTGAAGGAAAGCCGGTATAAGTATCCGTTGGTGAAATCAGTATTGCTGCTGTCGTTTTCTTTATTCATCAGCGTGCTGAATGCAGCATATCCGAAACCGGCATATTCTTGTTTTTTGTTGGCGATATAAGTCATAAGGTTCGCTACATTGGCATCGCGTCCATTGGCATCGCGTATTACATTCGTATTGGTAAAAGTTACATAGCTGTTGTTCTTCAAAGCCTGATCAAGCACCAGAACATTAAAGTTCGTGAGCGGGTCCACCAGCACTTTTTCCGTGTTACCTTCTTCATTGGCCGCTTCAGCGTAGGTGTTTCCGGTAACTGCATTAAATACACCAATGCCAAGGCCGTTTCGGTTTCGGCCAGAGAGTTTTGTTGCATTCAGCAACCGGGAGTTCAACGGAATATTTTCAACGGTGAGTGAAGTATCTTCATGGGTTTCGTAATAATCAGACACAAACCCAATACGGCGGGAGTAGAATAATTCAGCTTTCTTAAACAATTCCGTTCCTTCCGTAAAGAAAGGACGGTTTTCATCGTATTGCACTTCCAGTGCAGTGAGGTTATAGATGATATTATCGGATTGCACCTGTCCAAAATCGGGGATAAGTGTTGCATCGAGTGTGAAGCTTTCATTGATGCCCCATTTCACGTCCATACCTCCTTTAAAGTCGAGGTTGCTGGCTGAAACATCATTTATCTTGTCATCATAAAAATTAGCATAGAGAGTAGCGTAAGGAGAAAGGGAAAGCCGCAATGGAGGTTGAATTTCCTGTACTCCCTCCAATGGTTGAAATTGAGATACCAGGCCACTTTCTTTGGGATCAATTGCAGCTGAATGATATTCATAGCGGCTGCTCCGCACGATGCGGTAGAAATCAATCTGCCAGTCCTGAACAATCACTTTTGGAAAGCGCAATGCAGAATAGGGGATCTTCATTTCTGCAAACCACCCATCGTCTTTCACAGATACCTTACTTTCCCATACTGCATCCCAGCTGAAATCATCTTCTGTATTCAGAAAGAGTTTAAAATCGCCCTGTACATTCCTGGGAGACACTCCAAAACCCAGCGCATTTTGTCCATCGTGATACGTATCAAAGGCAAAGGCAAACACATCAGTACTGCCAAATAGGTCATCACGTTTGGTCAGCTGCATCCATATACTGTCGCGGGGCATAAAGCATTTGGCGGCAATGTAGATGGCGTCGTTATCATAAAGCACCGTTACTTCTGTCCGGTTTATAGCCGGTCGCCCGAACTCCGGTGTTGCTTCAATAAAGTCTGAAAACGGTATTCCCTGGTTCCAGCAGGCATCGTCGAGCTGCCCGTCTATTTTCGGTGGCTGTGTGATGCGGGTGGCAACAATAGGCTTCTTGTCCTGCGCATTCAACGGCGTCATCATCAGCGATGAAAAAATGAGAATGAGGAATACTTTTTTCAGGACGAGTGATTGAAGAGGGCAAAGTTAATTTTTTGGTGACGAAGAATGATAGCAGGGAATTAATCCTTTTTTTTTGTAGGAATGTTTGCCCCAAAAGAATCCTGTAAACGGTTAATTGAATAAGTAAATTTTTTTTAAATTAACGCTTACTGATTGTGCAACTGATTCCATTTTGCCAGCTATACTTTTCAAATAAGGTCAGCGTTTAAAAAAACTCATTGAAAGATAAAATAAACGCATAGATGTGTTGCAGATGACATAAGCCTAAAAATTCTTTTCAGCAGGAACCAATTTCAAGTATGGCACTTATCACCTCATTTAACACCAAATTTTGAAGGTTAGCCACGTTACAGTAACTTTACTTTTTATCCTGATTATTCTGACATGATTCTCACACCGATGCGCTTTTTGTTTTTGACCCTTTTGTGCTGGTCGTTCTTGCCGGCTGCTGCACAGGATGTTATTCGTTGCGGCACGCAACAAATGCTGGAGCAATATGAGTTGCAACAACCCGGTACTAAGGAAGCCATCCGGCAAACGGCCCTTGAAGCCCGTGAATGGGCGAAAAATAATCCCGGAGGGACACGTTCCATTATTACCATTCCAGTGGTAGTACATGTGATCTATAAAACCAGTGCGCAGAATATTTCTGATGAACAGATTCAATCGCAAATTGATGTGTTGAATGAAGATTACCTGCTGAGCAATGCTGATACCTCTAAAATTCCGGATGATTTCAGGCCACTGGCAGCCGATTGCCAGATCCAGTTTTGCCTTGCCGCCTATGATCCTGAAGGAGATTCTACAACAGGTATTGTCAGAACTTATACAGACAAAAGTGTATTCACTACCGGCGACAGCATGAAGTTTACTTCCAAAGGTGGCGATGATGCCTGGCCTGCCAAGCACTACCTAAATATCTGGACCTGTAACTTAGGTGGTGGTGTATTAGGGTATGCAACACTTCCACAGGGCAATTCAGGAACTTCAAAATCAGATGGTGTAGTGGTGCTGTATCGTGCATTCGGGCGGCAGGGTACTGTTGTTTATCCTTACAATGAAGGCCGTACCTGCACACATGAAGTAGGTCACTGGCTGGGATTGTCACACACATGGGGCGATGATGGAGGTACCTGCAGTGGAGGTGATAATATCGACGATACGCCCAACCAGGCAGATTCAAACTTTGGTTGTCCGGTTTTCCCACTCACAGATGCTTGCTCACCTGTTGCTCCGGGTGTAATGTTTATGAATTACATGGATTATACGGATGACCGTTGCATGTACATGTTTACAAATGACCAGTCTGAGGTAATGACTGCCTCTTTAAATGGTGCGCGTCAAACCATCCTCACATCACCAGCAGGTTGCCAGGGTGTTTATTTTGGGAATGATGCTTCCTTATCAAAAGTGCTGTATGCAGAAGACACTGTTTGCTTTCTTTCCTTTAAACCACAGGTTCAGCTTACCAACCGTGGATCCAATATGCTGACCAGTGCAGAAGTATATTACCAGGTGGATGGGCAAGATCCTGCCGTTTACCATTTTACAGGAAATCTTTCCACGGGGCAGTCGGAGCTGATCTCACCGGATGAGTTGTATTTTACCAGTGAAGGGGATCATATTGCAACAGCCTGGAGTTTGCTTCCCAATGGTGTGCAGGATGAATTTATTTACAATGATTCTTCAGATAATGATTTCTCAGTGATCAGTTGTGTTGAAAAGAATTTATTCACTTCCGGACCAAGCCCAACTTCAGGGCTTATTACCATTTCGATAGAAAATCCTTCTGCTGGTGAGATGGATTTAAGAGTGATTAACTGGCTTGGGCAAGTGGTACAGCATCATTTTCTCAAGCTTGATACGCAATCCTCTGTTAACATCGACTTGTCAGGCCTGGCGCCGGGAATGTATATCCTATATTCAAAAATCGGATATGATTATGTGAGGCAAAAGGTAATGGTGATGAGGTAATTTTTCCATCAGCAATTATACAGAGGCCATTTATTAAATGCTGCATTTGTCCAGCTTGCTTACCAGTAATTTTTTTTCTGCCGGCGATTGTGTCAGCAGCAGCGCTTCATTAAAATATTTTGCTGCAATAGTCTTCTTTTCTTCCCGCAGGTATAATTCCCCCAGTGTTGCAGGCAGCAAATAATAACCACTGAGTTTTTCTTTCCCGGGCAGTTGTAGAATTTCTTCAATACCACGAGCAGGGCCTTCCACCTGTGCAAGTGCAATGGCGCGGTTCAGGAAAGCAACGGGTGAAGGAAACAAACTACAAATCAGGTTGTAAAGACTGAGAATCATTGGCCAGTCTGTAGCTTCAAAGGAAGGGGCAATCGCATGCTGTAATGCAATGCCCGCCTGTAACTGGTAGAAGCTATACTGTTCTTCATTCAACGATCTTTCAAAATAATAGACACCTCTTTCTATCAGCTGGCGGTCCCACAGTGTGCGATCCTGGTCAGCCAGCAACAGAATGTTATTTTGATCATCCAAGCGCGCGCTAAGGCGGGAAGCATGAAACAGCATCAGCGACAAGAGTGCGCTTACTTTTGGCGTATTAGTTATTTCATTTTGTGTAAGCAAAAAACAAAGGCGCGTTGCTTCCACTACAAGGTCTTTGCGAACCAACTGATCGTTGTTGGTGGAATTGTATCCTTCGTTGAACAAGAGGTATAAGGCAGTCAATACATTCTCAAGGCGTGTTTCGAGTTGATGCTGTTGCGGTATTTCAAACTTCACTGCTCCTTCACGAAACTGTTGCCGTGCGCGATAGAGGCGTTTGTTGATGGTTTCCTGGTTGGTTAAAAATGCCTTTGCAATTTCTTCGATGCTGAATCCGCAGAGCGTTTTCAGGATCAGCGCCACTTGTGCCTCCGATGGCAAATCGGGCTGGCAGCAGGCAAACATCATTCTCAATACATCATCCTGAATCTGGTTTTCAGTAAATAATTCTTTAATGGTAGGAACAAGTGTGTATTCCGATTGAAGCAGTGGTGTAACGTCTTCTGCAAATTTTCGCTTCCGCTTTTCACGACGGATCACATCGATGGCTTTGTTCTTTGCTACTTTATAAAACCATGCTGACGGATTCTCAGGCATTCCGGAAAATCGCCATTGCTCGAGAGCTTTCAATAATGTATCCTGAACAATATCTTCTGCCAGCTCTAAATTGTGGGTGCCGAAAATACGCGTGAGCACAGCAGTGATCTTCCCGTATTCATGGCGGAAAAGGTGATCAATGGCTTCAGCAACAGAAGGTGTTTCGGACACGCTTAACGATTATTTTTTTGGAGGAATAAACCCGGCCGGGTACTGAATAATGAGGTTGTCCCAAGAGATCCTCCTGCCTTTTGAGACAGCCTCATTAATAATTGAAAGTATTTTTTTGAGGGCATTTACTTATGCCTGTATTTCCTGGATCTGCCTTATTTCAACAGAACCATTGACTTCGAGGCCAGGACATTCTTTTGAAATCTCTACAGCTTCTGCATAGTCGTTGGCTTTTACAAGCAGGTAACCACCGATCAGCTCTTTGCCTTCAGCATAAGGACCATCTGTGATTTTTTTATTCTTGCCAGTCAGCACCTTGCCATCGGTGGTCAAAGGTTGTCCGGCAACCATCGTGCCTTCACCAGCCAGTTTTTGCATCCAGTTGATCCATTTTTGCATGTGTTGTTGCATGGCTTCTGGTGATCCCTGTAGTTCGTTTCCGTCGCCGCCACGGAAAATGAAAAGAAATTCTTTCATGTGTTAAAAGTTTTTGATTGTTAGAAATGATTGGATTGACTCCACGACGCTTTCCCGTTTCAATATTGGACAATATCCGGAAATATTATGACCTGACTACCTTACTTTGTGTGACGTAAGATTCACCCGTCATACTATTGGTTTCGGTTTCGTATGGTGTAATACTTCTTTTTCTGATCATAGAAGTAATCAACCTGGCGGTAACTTTTTTCCGGCGAAAAGAAATCACTCATGAACACCTTGAGCCCTTTCCATTTGTAAGCGTCATTATTCCAGGAAGGAATGAAGCGCTCCGTATTGATGATTGTCTCGAAAGCATCACCCGTCAAAGTTATCCGAATGACCGGTATGAAGTGATATTGGTTGATGATAATTCAACTGACAACACTTTTTTCCATAATGGAAAGCTATCGTTTAAAGTGCAGCAATTTGATCACTTTAAAAAACGGGAGAGCTTCCCGAAGGATGATCCGAAAAAAGCAATGCCTGTTCTGCGGGTACGCAAATAGCAAAAGGTGACTACTTCTGTTTACTCGGTGCTGAGGTAACTGCTCATTAAGATTTGATGAAAGAAGCAATAGTATTGCAGCGAAGAGTAAAGTGAACCTATTGAGTCTCGTGCCTTACCAGGTTGCCATCAGGTTATTGGAGAAAGTGCACTTGCTGCCAGTGCTTTTGATGGTTGCTTCCTCCTTGTCGCGGGACCGGTTGGTTTTGAACGGACAGTTTATGTTGTTCGACAGGAAAACCTATGAAGAGATTGGCGGCCATTCACTATTGAAAAATACGGTAGCTGAAGATCTTGACTTTGCTGGTTACTTCAGCAGAACGAACTACAGGGTTGAGTTTTTATTTGCAGCGAATTTACTCAGCTGCCGAATGTATGATAACTATAAATCGCTGTCAAACGGCATTTCAAAAATGATCCTTCGTTTGTTATCGGGTGATGTGGTGGATGCCATTTTTCTCAGCATTCGTTTTTTTTTGTATTCCCTCTTTAGTGTGGCAGCGGGAATAATTTTTCTTACTGAAACAGCAAGAATGTATTCAACACCAGAGTTAGCAATTATAACAGCCGTTCCCATATTGCTGATTTCACTGGCAACCGGTTTCGCCCTTTATTTCCGGATATTCTTTTTATACGGTTTACTTATTCCGTTGGGATGGTTGTATCAACCCGTATTTTTTTCCATTCCATCAGGGGGAAATTCAGAAAGTATCATGATTGGAGAGGAAGAAGGGTGTATGAGAGTCAGCAGCCGCACGATAGGAAAATCAATCCTAACTTATTTATTTGTATTCAGGATGCGATTCGATAAACTTGCTGAGGTTGCCTGCCGCCATTTTCCGGATTTTATTTTTCAGGAAAGGACTCCATCCAAGCAAGATCCCCGGAGTACCCAATGCCATGCGACTCCATTTCCACAAATCAAAATGATCTGTATGGCGGAAAATTTTTCCGTCCTTAAATTCAAAGGAAGCATCGATGATATTGAGCACCTTCCTGCCGCTGCCGGAAAAAGTATAGGAAGCTTCCCAATGGCAACTTCCTTTCTGGCCGTTCGCCTTTGCATCACGAAAAGTGAGTTGCAAATCTTTACTGTTTGACACCAGCATGTGCCACATCGCCTTGGCATGATTGCCTTCGAGGTGCTGAAATACAGGATCAGAAAAAATTATTGCTTCGTGATAACAGGATTGCATGGATCTGTAGTCCTTCTCCTGGAAAGAGCGGTAAAATTTCTCAATGATCGCTTCATTCATTCGCGTAGTTGTTTGATGATAGCTTCCGCAGTTCAATTAAACACCTTAAAAAGCATTGAACCTGTGAAACTGCAAAGTAACACATCTATCCGTGATATGATAGCTAAGAACTTGTGCCACCACTCGATCAGTATAGCTATATATAATAGTACTAGCATTGCAGTGGTGGCACGAGTTGCTTCGTTGTGGGTCATAACGGAAACCGATGTAAGTTTCCTAGATGTAAGTTTTATCGGCTGCTGATCAGGCCTTCTCCATTTTTTTCAACCACAAGAGTAGAAACATGATGTGGTCCATTCATGTCCACCATTTTTAACCGGTACTGAACTTCCATGCCGGGTTGTAGTAGTACAGGATCATTCACTTTATAGTGCGTGATGACAGCGTATTGGTTTTTAGCAGGAAGTATTTTCAACATAGTGAAGTCTTTTCCATCCAGGGATCGTTCGAGGATAAACCAGCGGATGTTTACTTCCCTGTTGGTATCCCATTCAATGGTTACGTCATCATCAACTATGGCCGATTGAATTTTTACAGACCCTTCATTGATAAAAGCAGGATTTGTTGCCTGTGCCGTTGCAAACAGATACGTAAATGAGTTCAGCACAAAGAGTACCATGCAGAGTTGGTGTTT
>JBDSEW010000038.1:0-6943 GCA_039919825.1 Chitinophagales bacterium
CATGGTATAAAATATATTCCCCCTTACCAGGAAGTGAGATCACTTCTTCATTCGGATGAAACGCAGGTAACTCAGTAACATTATAAAACTTTTTATGCAGGTATTCAAAATCGTTTTTTGAGATCGGCAGTAAATGATCTGCATAGGAAAGTATTTTCTCGAAACTCTTCAGCTTGATGGATTCTGTAAAAAAATAGAACCTGCGGAACATACCGGTTTCATTTTTCCCGAGGTGGCGGTAGTAGTCCCACTCCACGTTGTGCATGCGGACAGCTTTCACTCGGTGCTTTAAATCTTCATGATCCAGGTAATAGCATGTATGTAGGCCTTCAAAAAGAATAGGGGCATCATCAGCCGCAAGGTTCTTCAGCAGCTCACTTGATTTGCGTGTTTTTACAATATATGGAGTGGGAGAAGTGAAGTCACGGATGCTATGTTCGCGTTTGTAATAATATACTTCCTCGCAGAGTTGGTTCAATACTTCAGATTCTTTGCGTCCATACTCGAAACAATGAAGTTTGATCTTCACACCGTAATCGTGCAGCGCCTTAATTTTATAAAACACATCCATCACACCACCGTAGTCGGGAGGATAGGGGACATTGAAGGAGATGATGTGTAGCAGGTTACTCATTTCAGTGATTGGTAGAAAGAAATGAGTTTTTGCTCTTCCTTCTGCCAATTCCATTCGTGTCGCGCACGAAAGCAGTTCTCTTGCAGGCGAAAATAAGCATCTTTATTGTCTGATAACTGTGTGATAGCATTTACAAGCGTGTCTGTCTGCAAATCATTAACCAGTACCGCCACATTGTATTGTTGATTTAAATGCACGTATTCAGGAAAGTTCATGGTGATCACAGGAATACCGGCATGTACATAGTCGAAGAATTTATTGGCCAATGAATAGTAATAGCTAAGGCCCTTATTCTCGAGCAGGTTTACACCAATAAAACTTTCCCGCGTAAAATATTTCAATTCATCCGGAAGCTTGCGCCCTAAAAATTCTACTTTTTCCGTCAGCCTTGATTCTTCCACCAGGTTTCTGAGCTGAACCGACAAATCACCTTCACCTGCTAACTTCAATTTCATTGGAACAGATTGAATGGCTGTAATAAGGTGCTCCAATCCTCTTCCTTCGTTCAGTGCTCCCTGGTAAAAAATGAAGCGCTCTCTTTTATCGGAACGCCCGTTTGAAAAGCTCTCTTCCAGCAAGGGTACATTTCGGACTACTTCAAATTTACATGCATACCGCTGCTGAAAATAATTAGCCAGTCCTTCACTTACGGTATAACAGTTTTTAATCCTGTGGATTGCATATTTCTCAACCCATCGCCAGATGCTTTGTGTAAAAGGGCGTCGAATTACTTCCGGTACTTCGGTGAAAAGTTCATGTGCATCATAAACGCATTTTTTTCCTTTCAGTTTTGAAATGAAATAGCATGGCAGGATGGTATCAAGGTCAATTCCACCTGCAACATCAAACTTTTGAAAAAGCAGGTAGAAAAACAGGCGGAGGTTGTATTCTAAATAAAATAGTTTTCCCTTCCGGAAAAGAAGTGTGAGCCGGTGTTGCCGGAAAATTTCATTGGAAAGAGGAACACTGCTTTTCAACTTTCTTCCGATCAGCAAAACTTCGTAACCCGCTTCAGCAAGAGACCTGCTGATCCTTCTCATCCGCTGGTCGTAAGTAAGATCATTTACAACAGTAAAAACAATGCGGCTCAACTTTTCAGGAGATTGGTGAATTGAAAAAAAAACTGTTGAATCAGGAGCGGAAGATAAGCTGATTCTTATCATTCAATACCAGTTCCTCGTTGTCGAGCAGCCATTGGATAGTTTCCAGTGTTTTTCTCTCATGAACCTTTGGAGTTTTGTTTACCAGTTCAGAGATTGTATAGGAATTCTGAAGCAACAGGTTTTTTACCTGTTGGGTAATCTGTTCAAATTCAAGGTCCGAAAGATCAAGCCTGTTTCTCCTCAGGCAAACATCACAAATGCCGCAGCGGGGTGCGTCCTGTTCCCCGAAATAAGATAGCAGCATTTCACTCCTGCAGGTAAAGTCGGTCAGTAAATAATATTTCATAGCAGTAAGCCGGATCTCATGTGCATGCTTCCGTCGCTTTAGCAATTCATAATTGAAGGGCATCCGATCACTGTCTGCCCGTGGTTTGGTAAAGATTATTTGCGGAATGTCTTTCTGCGGCTCATATTGAAGCAGGTGAAATTTTTCCAGCTGCTTCAGATGAAGGATCACTTCGTCGCGTGTTAAACCTGCATATTTTGCCAACTCACTTTCATTGATAATAACAAACTCTTCAAAGATGCCTGAATAGGCGCGAAGCAGGGTACGGAGTAATACTTCATATTTTTTATTCTCCACCTCAAACCTGTAAAGCACCTCCTTATTCACTACAACCATTAAACGGGAACGGAGAAATACCGAATCTGTTACAGCGAGATAGCTTTCCTGCTCCAGCGTTTTTAACACCTGCAAAGTCTCCACAGGTTTAAGCTTGTATGATTTACAGAAAGAGGTAATGTCGAAATCGAAGCTCACATTTTCTCCTGCACCTATTGCCAACTGAAAATGATTCGCCAATGCCTGGTACGTCTGCCTTATTTTTTCGATGGAGGGAAGATGATGTTCGAGCCGTTCATTCAGATCTGCTACATCACTGTTATTGTAAAGTAATACAGCAAAAGACTTCTTTCCATCGCGTCCACCGCGTCCGGCCTCCTGGAAATAAGATTCCACATCATCCGGCACATCCATGTGAACCACTAAACGTACATCCGGTTTGTCGATACCCATCCCAAAAGCATTGGTGGATACCATCACACGGGTTTTGTTTTTTGTCCATGCTTCCTGTTTTTGTGAACGTGTTGCATGATCCAGTCCGGCATGATAATAATCAGCACCGATATTTTTCTTTTTCAGGTACTCAGCGATCTCTTTTGTTTTTCTTCTGTTACGGACATATGCGATGGCAGAGCCCGGTACTTTCACCAGCATTTTCGCGAGCCGCTCATTTTTGCTTTCTTCAAATAATACCGAGTAGGAGAGGTTGTTGCGTTCAAAACTCTTTTGAAAGACATTTTTATTTTTGAATTCAAGTTTATCGCAGATGTCTTTCACCACTTCGGGTGTGGCAGTAGCAGTGAGCGCAAGCACCGGGACGCCAGGAATAATTGCTCTGAATTCAGCGATCTTCAGATAAGGAGGCCTGAAATCATAACCCCATTGAGAAATGCAATGTGCTTCATCCACTGCCAGTAAATTCACCTTCATCTTTGCAGCGCGAACTTTCAAAATATCTGTTGCAAGCCTTTCCGGAGATACATAGAGAAACTTATAATCTCCGTAAACGCAATTATCGATGGCAAGGTCAATTTCTCCTTTACTCAAACCGCTGTAGATGGCTATCGCTTTAATTCCTTTTTGAGTGAGATTTGCAACCTGGTCTTTCATCAGTGCAATCAGCGGTGATACTACGATGCAAATGCCTTCTTTCGCTAATGCAGGAACCTGGAAGCAAACGGATTTTCCTCCACCTGTCGGCAGTAGGGCAAGCGTATCATTTCCATCCAGCACAGATTGAATGATATCCTCCTGCACATCACGGAACGCTGTAAAGCCCCAGTATTTTTTTAAGAGGTCATGAATATCCATCACCATAAAATTAAGAAAGCGAATTTAATAGGAATTGAATCCCCGGATTGATAAACTTAAAGCCTGGACGATTTTAATAACATCATAGCGATGAAAACTTCGAAAAAAAATTCCAACCAATATCATTGGAAATCCGAATAACGTGTATTATCCTTTGGCTATCACCAGATCTTTATCCGCTGATCATCACCTACAAACATTTTATCACCTTCCTTCACGCCGAACGCCGTATAGAATGGTGTGAAATTCATCAATGGTCCCCAAACACGATAGATCGCAGGTGAATGTGGATCGGTTCTTACCTGTTGCAGCAATGCTTCATCTTTTACCTTCTTGCGCCAGCATTGTGCAAAGGATAAAAAGAAGCGTTGGTCTGGAGTAAACCCATCGATCTTAGTGGTGTCCTGTCCTTGCTTCGTCAACTTAAAGGCATCATAGGCAATGGCAATTCCTCCAATGTCGGCAGTGTTTTCACCTTGAGTTAATGCGCCATTGATAGGTATAGAATCAAAAACCGTAAATCCGTTATAGAGCATAATGACCTGTTGGCCTTTTGCCTTAAATTTCTCTGCATCTTCTTTAGTCCACCAGTTTTTTAAATTGCCGTCCTTATTATACTGCGATCCCTGGTCGTCAAAGCCGTGGGTGAGCTCATGACCTATTACCATCCCGATTCCACCGTAATTCAGTGCATCGTCCGATTCAACATCAAACATGGGGAACTGTAAGATTCCGGCCGGAAAAACTATTTCATTGATGTAAGGATTGTAATAGGCATTGTTGGTAGGAGGTGTCATTCCCCATTCGGTGCGGTCAACTTCCTTCCCGATTTTATTTATTTCATAGTTGTATTGGTTCTTTCCTGAATTAAGAAGGTTCTCAAACCAGTTCTTACGGTCAATAGTTACGGCGCTGTAGTTTCTCCAGACGTCAGGATAACCTACTTTTTTCAAAAAGGTATACAGTTTCTCTTTCGCACGCTGCTTGGTACTGTCAGTCATCCAATCGAGATTGTTGATACGGGCTTCAAAAGCCTTCTGCAGGTTGTCCACCAGTTCCTGCATGCGCCTTTTGGCTTCTGCAGAAAAATATTTTCTGACATACAGTTGTCCCAGGTCTTCGCCGATGCTGCCATCAATGCTTCCATACACCCTCTCCCAGCGCGGCTTTTGTTTTTGCTGGCCACTAAGGGCCTTTCCATAATATTCAAAACGCGCCATCACAAAGTTGCTGCTGAGCGCAGGAGCCACATCATCCAGCAAATGAAATCGGAGATATGTTTTCCAATCAGCGATGGGAGCAGTTTTTAACAGATCGTTTAATTTGGAATAATATCCGGGTTGGCCAACATTCACAGAGTCAGCTTGTATATGAAGGTTGGTCAGCAACTCTTTCCAGCCTAGTGCAGGCATTTTTTTATCAAGGTCATTTACAGACATCTTATTGTAATTCGATTGCGGATCGCGCAGCTCAACATTGGTTCGATGGCTGCCAGCCAGTTTCTTTTCAAGGTTGTAAACTGTAGCGGCATTCTTAGCTGCCGTTGCAGCATCATCGCCGGTGATCCTGAATAAAGTCACCATATACGTGTTGTATGCCTTTACAATTGCCTGTGTTGCGGGATCATTCACAAAATAATAATCGCGGTCCGGTAATCCCAAGCCTGATTGGTAATAGACTACAAGGTTTTTGCTGCTGTTTTTATCATCAGGTGCAACATACTGCCCAATAAGCAACGGGTTGTACATCATCCATTGCCCGGCAACAAACTTCAACAGATCCTTCGTGTTTTCAATAGAATCTATCTGTTTAAGAAATGGCTGCACGGGCTGATAACCTAATTGTTCAATAGCTGCAGTATCCATTCCTGAGGTATAAAAGTCACCCACTTTTTGCTCAACAGTTCCTTTGGGAGCATTGGATGCAGCAACTTCTTCAAGTATGCCTTTAATATTGGCCTTGGTTTTAAAGTCCATCTCCATTCGTGCACCTGCTCTTGATTCTGTGGATAGAATGGTTGCTGTATCATACCAATTTCCATTGGCATACATAAAGAAATCATCTCCTGGTTTAATGGCTGAATCAATATTCTGTAACGATAAAGATTTGCGCTCAGTAGTTTTTTCTTCAGGGGCAGAAGACTGTTTACAACCAAAAACAACTAATGCAGCAATTGCCATTGCAAGAATAGAAACTAAAACGTTTTTCATAGGTCTTTTTATTAATTGGGAATCAAAATAAAAATTTTAAGAATACCGGGAAATTTATTTCGTCAAACGTCAACTTCAAATAATAACCCCGTCCTTCATAGTCATTTTTCTATCCGCAAGATTGGCTAATTCTTCATTGTGCGTCACGATCACAAAGGTCTGATTGAACTTTTCACGCAATTGAAAAAACAATTGGTGGAGTTCTTTGGCGGAATCAGAATCCAAATTGCCTGAAGGTTCATCTGCCAGCACTACTCTTGGATTATTAATGAGGGCACGGGCTACTGCAACACGCTGCTGCTCACCACCTGAAAGCGCTGAAGGTTTATGATCCATCCTGTCTTTCAAGCCAAGGTACATAAGCAGTTCTTTTGCCTTTTCCCTGGTTGAAGCGGTATCCTTTTTTCCAATATAGGCTGGTATCGATACATTCTCGATTGCGGTAAACTCCGGTAATAAATGATGAAACTGAAATACAAACCCAATGTGTAGATTTCGAAAAGTGCCCAGCTTCTTATCATTCAGCTGAAATACATCTGTATCTTCATACAAAACTTTTCCCTGGTTTGCACGGTCAAGTGTTCCCAAAATATGTAACAAGGTGCTTTTCCCTGCACCCGATGGACCCACAATAGAAACCACCTCACCGGAAGCAATATTTATCGACACACCCCTCAGTATATGAAGGTCTCCATAGTATTTATGAATGTTGGTGGCCTGAATCATCGATCGTATTCACAGGTTGAGTTTTGAAGAGCGCAAAAAAGATGCTTGTATCGCCCCAAAGAAACACTTTTTGCGTCACTCCACTGTCACAATGATTTTTGTTCGCCGAAGGAAATGCGGCGTACGCCGAAACCAGTTTCAGATTTCAGATTATTCAAGCTATTTTTGCGCGTCTTTATTAAAAGAGCTCCCATGAATTTACACGAATACCAGGGCAAAGAATTGTTAAAGAGATATGGTGTTCCTGTTCAGGAAGGCTTTGCTGTAGAATCAGTAGATGCAGCGATAGAAGCTGCAAAGCAGTTGAAGAATGAACGCGGCACTTCCGTTTGGGTGA
>JBDSEW010000084.1:0-6795 GCA_039919825.1 Chitinophagales bacterium
CACCACATCTGTAATATCTTCCTGGAGAAAATTTCCATGATTCATTTTCACTGCCTGCTTTAACAGGTCAATGGCATTGTGGTGTCCCCCTGGTTCCGGATCAAAGGAAGCTTCGTTTTTATTCGGATCGCCGCGGATCAGCAGCACATTATCGATACCCAGAAACGCAAGGTCAATCAATGCATCTTCCGTTTCTTCTACTGTAAACCCACCACAAACGATGTGAGGGACAGCATCCACTTTATACCTGTTTACAATGGCTGCGCAAATGCCAACAGTACCCGGCCGCTTCCGGATGATGGTCTTTTCAAACAAGCCCTGCGAATTCCGTTTGTAAATGTATTCTGCCCGATGGTAGGTAACATTTATAAATGGTGGCTTGAATTCCATTAACGGGTCAAGTGTGTCATAAATGGAAAAAATGCTTTTCCCTTTCATAGGAGGAAGCACTTCAAACGAAACCATGGTAGAACTGGACTGGTTGATATATTCGGTTACTTTCACTGCTCGATTTTATTGATAAAGTGCGCAAATATACACACGGCAGAGACAATTTCCGATACACCATCCACGTAAGTGAATCATCACCAATCATGCCTTTAGTTACTCGCTACGTGCCTGGTAAATTGCACTGGTGGCTCTCATACTACAAAACAGGTCAATGCCCGCATCTTGGTTCGTGTAAGGTGCTTCTTTAATAGTGCTTCTAATTAAGTTTAAAAGGAGCTACCAGTTGAAACTCAGGAATATTTACATGGAACTGCCTGCTGTCAATAAGACGCTCCATAAGATAAATACCGTGCATGCGGCCGATCTCTGTTTTCAGGTGAGAGCCGGAAACATATTGATGTGACTTACCGGGTTCAATAATGGGTTGCAACCCAACCACACCTTCTCCTTCTACTTCACGGGTTACACCGCAGGAATCAAAGATATACCAGTGACGGCGCAACAATTTAACGGTATGCTCACTGCCATTTTCAATGGTGATGCGATAAGCAAACATGAACTCGTTGTTCAACGGTTGCGAATACTCCTCCTGGTAAAAGGTTTCCACCGATATTTTAACTCCCTCGGTGATCTTGGTTATCATGACCTGCTTTTGATTTGCAATAATAAAAGTAAAAAATGTTTCAGTGAATCTTAAACACGTTGAATTTATGCACAAAATTACTGAGTTAACTGCGAATAGAGAATTAATGTTGGATTGTTAATGGCTAATCGGTTAAATAGTTCAAGTGAAAACGAAGCATATCCCTGATGAGAGTTATTATCAGCCATCTCAAGATGGGTGCGTCATGTTGAATTTATTTCAGCACCTTCCAAATTCCCGCGAGATTCTGAACAAGTTCGGAATGACATTCACTACTTCACTAAAGTAATTTCTCATTCTTAACGGTCATCCTTCCAAATCAGCACTTCATTCGTTTTCGATTCATGGAAATCAGGACATTTTCCATCTCCTTTTCCTGTAAAACCCCCATCCGGATGGCAGATCACTGCACATTTGTCATCATACAGCATATTCATTTGATCGCAGCAGGGAGCAGTTACATAATAAACCTTTTTACCCTGGTAGTCATATTGGTAAATGGAAGCGGGAGGATTTTGCCTCGGTTTGCCTTGCAAATCCTTTACCATTTGCTGAATACAATCCGGCACGTTGCTCTTTCCACTTTTGTCACAACTTTTAGCTTCAAGCAACACAAATGCCCCGATGAGTAAGATTATTATTTTCATAGTAAATGAGGTTTATCGGTATTGAACTTTATAAGAAGATCCTTCACGGCATCTTTATGAACAGGCAGGGACATCATTGTAAGATTCATGTAATCTTCAGCCAGGCTCTCTTTAAAATTAATCTCATCACGATCTGTATTTTGCGACATCGATGACGATGCAACGAGCAGCAAAAGAAAAAAGACAGGGTTTTTTTTCATTTTGGAGATATTTGCCACAGCGAAAATAGCCAAAACCATTCATGATCACACCGTTGCAGGAACTTTATGATCCGCTCCTTGCCAGCAAACAAGTGCAGGTATTCATGAAGCGGGATGATCTGCTTCACCCCCAGGTTTCCGGAAACAAATGGAGAAAGTTGAAATACAATTTGAAGAAAGCAAAAGTAAAAGGCAACCAAACACTACTCACTTTCGGCGGTGCCTATTCCAACCACATTTTTGCAGTTGCCGCAGCAGGTAAAGAATTCAGGTATAAAACCATCGGAATTATAAGGGGAGAAAAGCCTGACCCTTTGAATGAAACTTTATCTTTCGCGATAGCGTGTGGTATGCAGTTGGATTTCATCAGCCGTACATCATACGGGGAAAAAGAAGAACCTCATTTCATCAAAAGTTTGCATGAGCAATTCGGTGATTTTTATTTGCTGCCGGAAGGAGGAACGAATGGACTCGCGGTGAAAGGTTGCGAAGAAATTATAGCAGAAATAGAAGTGGATTACAATTACCTCTGCTGTTCCTGCGGAACCGGTGGAACACTATCAGGACTGATTGCAGGCGATCAGGGAACACATAAGTTGCTTGGATTTTCAGCCTTAAGAGGCCTGCGTGACCTGGAAGGAAAGATTGAGGAACTGGTTACCGGTTATTCCAACCATCAATTCTCCAATTGGTCCATTAATCACGACTATCACTTTGGTGGTTACGCAAAAGTGAATGCGCTGCTTTTTTCTTTCATTCGTGAATTTTATTTAACACAAAATATTTTACTCGATCCTGTTTACACAGGAAAGATGATGTTTGGTATCTATGACCTGGTCAGGAATAATTTTTTTATGAAAGGATCTGTCATCATTGCCATTCACACCGGAGGCCTGCAGGGATGGAATGGGATGAATGATGAATTACCAAAAACTACCTTAAAATAGCACGGTCATCCTAAACTTGTTTCTGGATCTTAACATAGAGAGATGCTGAAATAAATTCAGCATGACACCTTAAAGGAACATTTTGAGATAGCTTATTCATACTACGCAGCTTCGATGACATAACTCCTTGGTAAGAATCATCAGGAACAAAGATTCCTGTAAACATTTTTATACGCTCTAAAAAAATCATTTGGATTTTACATACCGGTACTCTTTATCATCCTTCATTACCGGATGTCCGCCAGTCAGTTCATTCTTATCCAGCGTTAAGGTAAAATTGTTAAAGAACACCGTTCCAATGTGAGGCAGGAATGCAAATTCAAAATAGTTATCAGCAGTATCCTTAACAGGAAATACAGATAGCTGATCGGAAAAGAATTGATGGTACAATGAAATAGAATCCACGTGTTGCGGTTCAAAAGTCACCTCGCCCTCGTTATTCGTTTGAAGCTCCTGTGTTTTCCCATCTCCTGAAATCATGCAACTCATATATCCGAGGATCATGGTGTTTTTATCAATTACCTGGACCACAATCCCTTTTTGTTTGCGGTGCTGTTGTTTTTCTAGTTTGAAATCTGAGCCGGGCCATGGTGCTGAATTCAAAGCAACCTTGTTGTCTTCCATTTTCCAGGTTCCCTCTCCCTGGCGGTCAAGCGCTCCATAACTGAAAAAGAATTCAAAGGTATGGTCTTCAGAAAGCAAAAACCCCGAACCAACTTCCATCACTCCTTCCAGGTAATATTCACCGGCAATTTGTTTATCGGTTAACTGGGCATACGTTTTTGGAATGAAAAAAAATAAGGCGATAAAGAATAGCTGAAATTTATTCATGCACGCGAAGTAGTTATTGAATTACGAATTTCCCATTGCCAAGTGTTACGGCTTCCTGCCTCAACCGGTAAAAATAAATTCCACTTGAGAATAAGCTGCAATCTACTTTCAGGACCGGATCATATGCAACCGGTTGCAACTGTATAATTATTCCCGCTGCGTCAACTATCTCAAGAGTTAGCCGGTCATAATTATTGAATGCTTCCTCCGGAATTTTCACATACACATAACCGGAAGCCGGCTGCGGATATACTGAAAGAATTACTTCCCGAGTGTTTAGTTCTTCTACCCCAACAACGCCCTGCAATTTCACTACCCAAAAATCTTTTTTACCATGATTACCGGATACATCTTCGTTGGGAGATTCAGAATAGCCGGTGAGAATATATCCTTCATCATTGGTTGGCTTTGCAGCGTAACAAACATCATTCAATGATCCTCCGAAATTTTTCTGCCACTCAACAACACCTTCTCCATCAGTTTTTACTACCCAATAATCCCATAGGCCATAGTTGTTCTCCACATCACCATCAGCCGATTTTGAATAGCAGGCAATCATGAATCCATCGTCCTTAACCAACTCTATCCCTGAAGCTACATCTGTGGTGGTTCCACCCAAACACTTCGACCATAAAATGCCTCCGCCGGCATCGAGTTTGATCATCAAAGCATCATCGTCGCCATGGTTGTTGCTAACATCTCCGTCTGTTGAACCGGTATATCCACAGATGATAAAGCTACCATCATTCAATGCTATGCAACTGTTTCCTGCATCGTAGCCACTGCCTCCAATTGAACGTTGCCATTGCAAATTTCCTGATGCATCTGTTTTTACCACCCAAATATCATAGTCACCATGATTGCCGGTTACATCGCCGCTGTTCGATTCTGAGAATCCTACCAGCAGGTAACCACCATCGGGACAAATTCTTACGTCAGCCGCTTTTTCATAGTCGGCGCCGCCATAACATTTTTGCCATTGAATAGCACCTGCTCCATCTGTTTTCACCAACCAGAAATCGCTGCTGCCATGGTTTCCACTCACATCCCCATCATTGGACTGAGCACCTCCGGCCAAAATAAATCCTCCATCAGCGGTGGCACGCATGGAGCCAAAATCTTCGTACCCAGTACCCCCAAAACATTTCTGCCATTGGGTTGTTCCGGAAGAAAAAAGTTTTACAATCCAGAAATCGAATTCAATACCATGATTTCCTGATACATCCAGGTCATTCGAATTACTATTGCCGCCAATAATATATCCTCCGTCATCCATTTGAAAAATACTGCTGGCTAAATCGCTGCC
Organism: Chitinophagales bacterium; assembly: GCA_039919825.1. GTDB lineage: Bacteria > Bacteroidota > Bacteroidia > Chitinophagales > UBA10324 > JACCZZ01. Next base: position 5,025 of record JBDSEW010000084.1, read on the forward strand.
TGTTCCGCCCAAATGCTTCTTCCACTGAAAATTCAATGAAGGATCGAGCCTGGCAAACCAATAATCATAGTTACCACCGTGTTGCACATCAGTTGTTTTCAACAGGTCGCCGTCACTTGAAGTAGAACCGCCACAGGTGATAAATCCCCCGTCGTTGGTTTGTGAAATGTCGTATGCAATATCATCGAGCGATCCACCCATGGAATGCTGAAACTGAATGGGAGGTGGGGTTTGTGCAGCGATATTGCTCACAAATGCAACTAAGAAGGCAAAGGTAATCCGACTATACATAAAGGTATGTTGAGGGTCAAAATTATGAAATCCAATTTAACGACCATGAAAAGACACGATTACCCTACTTATACAAGATATTATTTCAGGATGTTTAATCAATGCCTTCATGCCGAATTTATTTCGGCGTCTCGTCAGGATTAAGAACATAACCTGAAGCAAGTTGAGGATGACTTCATAATTTTGAGATCATCTTTAATTTCCACGCAACGCATTCCAACCCTGTGCAGTGAGTGGATGTACATTGTTTCCCTTTGTGATCAAAACAGCGCCTTTCTCTTTTGCCATCATATGGCCAATCACTGAAATATCCGGGTTGTTTTTCACCTTTTCAAAATCACCGGGAGAAATAGTAAAAAGCAATTCGTAATCCTCACCTCCACTCAATGCACAGGTTGTTGGATCGAGGTTGAATTTTAATGCCATGTTATAGGTTTCTTCAGCAATCGGAATTTTTTCTTCATACAAACTGCAACCCAATTCAGACGATTCGCACAAATGAAGAATTTCTGAGGAAAGTCCATCTGAAATATCAATCATTGAAGTAGGTTTCAATTCAAGTGCCTCGAACATTTCAATAATATCCTTTCTCGCTTCCGGCTTCAGTTGTTTACCGACAATGTAGGTTTGTTCTTCCAGGTCAGGTTTTACGTCAGGATTTTCTAAAAAGACGCGCTTCTCACGTTCCAGCAATTGCAATCCGACATAGGCACCTCCCAGATCTCCGGTTACGCACAAAAGGTCATTTTCTTGGGCACCACTTCTTAACACCACATGATCAGCATCGATTTCTCCAATAGCCGTTACACTAATCACCAATCCTTTCAGGCTTGAAGTGGTATCGCCTCCAACCAGGTCGACACCATATTTTTTACAGGCGAAATAGATACCTTCATAAAACTCCGTCAGAGCTTCCAGGGAAAACCGGTTACTGATGGCCAGTGAAACAGTGATTTGCTTTGGCGTCGCATTCATGGCATACAGGTCAGAAAGGTTAACGATCACCGATTTATAACCGAGGTGTTTTAATGGTACATACATCAGGTCAAAGTGAATGCCTTCAATCAAAAGATCAGTAGTAACGACAGTCTGTTTTCCGGGTTCAAATTCAATCACGGCGGCATCATCACCTACTCCTACTTTGCTTGATTCGTTTATAAGTTCAATATTTTTAGTCAGGTGACGAATTAATCCAAACTCACCCAGTTCACTGATTTCTGTACGTTGTTCTTCTTCCATTGCTTTTATTTGCGGCAAAGTTAAGGATATTTGGAGGTTGGAGTGGATGTGCCGATGCGCCTATTAAAATGATGCTGGAATGAAAAATCAGGATCAGCCATTTGACCATTTGACCATAAAACCAATTAGCCATAACAATTTACCCGTTCAACATTTATCAATTCTGCAATTAAACCAGATGCAAATCACCTTTCAATATTCTCCCAAAATATTACAACAGGCACATACCCTGCACTACCGT
>JBDSEW010000091.1:0-9728 GCA_039919825.1 Chitinophagales bacterium
TGAATGGAAATGTAAATGATCCGATTGGAATTACCATCACTGGCGAAAGAAACGTACCCGGTGTTGTTGGTTCCACCAGTTTTGTGATGCGCGTTCGTTATGACGGCATGATGCTATGGAAAGTGAATTATCCTTTAACCACGCCAACCGGAGTGGTGCCCAATGACGAGGGATGGGACATCATGTTTGAAGCGGAAGCAGTTGGCATTGCAGGCACCGTTGATAACTTTGTGGTAACAGGCTTATCCAATGCAACTGGTACCGGTGCAACTCCGGGTTGTCTGGGCTTTCTTTCGAGAGTGAATGTAAATACAGGCGCGTTTGTAAATGCCCATCGCTTTGGAGTTCCCGGTAGTACACTTCCTCCCAATCCACTTACTTATGGTCAGGGTATTTACCAGGCAAGGGTGGTTGCCCAAAATGTGGTGATTACAGGTGGTGTTGACGATCCAAATTCAGGGCTTACTTCAGATACCTATTTGCTCGAGATGGACATTACCAACGGTACTATTTTTAACGCACACCATTATACACTTACCTCACCCAACTTCCCGCGCACAGAAAGTGTAGTATCGGTAGGATCCGGATATCCAACACCTGGTTACTTCATCAGCACCAATTCCTTGAATACCTATGGAGGTGCTACGCTTAGCGATGGTCACGTGATAAAAACAAATGGACTCGGAATGGTTAATCCAACCACCTGCCATTCAGACACTTTAAAACCAGTGTTTGATACCGTGAAATCGAATCCAATTCAATATTGCACAGACCAGGTTTGCGACAATTTTGTGCAACATCAATTGGTGATGAAGAAAAAGACCGCACAGCACGTGCTCTGTTTCTCTACGTTTAAATTGGAAGATGGAATAGATGCTTTTTTAGAACTGGGTGAAAATGAAATTGGTGTTTTCCCTAACCCGGTTAGCAACAATGAAAACATAAACCTTTTCTTTACTGCAGCAAATGCAGGCAGGTACACCATTCAGGTGCTTGATATCAATGGAAGAGTAGTAAAGAATATCAGCCAGTATTTTGAAGCCGGAGATCAGCAGCTCGCGATTGAAACAGCTACGCTTACGGAAGGAATGTATTTTATATCACTATCCGACGGAGCATCTGCGGTCTCCACCAAATTCATCAGACTGAAGTAACTATCACTTTATCCTGATTACTGAAAATGATCGTCCCGGTTCAGCCGGGACGATTTTTTTTATTCCAGCCTTCCAGTTTTTTCATTGTTGATTTTAGCGTCGGTTGATACAATGCCTTGCAGGATATTGTACGAACATCAACCAAAAGGTTTTGTTTTTTTATCCGCACCATCGGTAAAAAAACTGCGGGAGGAGAATCAACAAGAATGAATCATTTTCGCTGCTCGGCATAAAAAAAGCATCCCTTTCTAAAGGATGCTTTTTTATGTGATTGCATCAATTCTTTATGATCTCCACTTTATAGTGCAACCAACGGCTTTGGTTTCAGATACCGGAACTGCTTTTCCACCAATCAATGCATTCACTGCGTCTTCCACATATTTATGCTGCACTTTTCCTGCATCTTCGGTATTGTCATCAATAGCGCCGATGTAAGCCACTTCATATCCATTTCCAGTTTTATTCAGTACATACACATGAGGTGTGCGTGCAGCTCCAAACTGGCGGGCAACCTGCTGCGTTTCATCCATCAGGTAGGGATAAGTAAAGCCTTTATCCTTTGCATTTTTCACCATGTTATCAAATGAATCGTCAGGAACGGCCTTTGGATCATTCGGATTAATGGCAATAACAGGATAACCTTTGCTCTTGAACATTTTGTCGAGTGCAAGCACACGCTGTTCATATGCTTTTGCATAAGGACAATGGTTGCAGGTAAATATTACAATAGCGCCTTTCGCGCTGCTGAAATCATTCAACGAGATCATCTTTCCATCAATGTTCTTCAGGCTGAAGTCTTTCACGGTATCGCCAACTTTATAACCGTTGGTGGCAGCGGAAGTAAGAAATGCAACGGCTACAATTGCTACCGCAAAAATTTGCAATGATTTTTTCATGTTGTTAAAATTTAAAGGGAGTTTAGTTAATGAGATTTTTATCAATGAATAATTTCAGGTCATCCAGGTTATTAAATGCATCGTAGTGTTCCCGCTTTTCGCCATTCGGTAAAAGTAATACTGTATAAGGAATAGCACCGGACCAGTTTTTATCAAATGCATCTATCCAATCGCCACCGGTTGCATTGAGTTGGATTAAGGTGCCGGTGAGTGAAAGTTTTTGAATCAGCTCTTTTACTTTTGATGTTTGCGACATGAAGTCCAGCGATACAAAAACAAACTCGAGGTTGTGGTCATTTAGCTGTTGCACGGCAGAAAAGTAGGGGAGTTCCTCTACACAGGGCTTGCACCAGGTAGCCCAGAAGTTGATCAGTTTTGGTTTCTCCGGAGCTGTGGACAACACTTTTTCGAATTCCTGGAAACTAACAATTATTAATTCCTGTGCATGACCAGTTATAGTTCCAAAACTGATGATGAGCATGATAAAAAATTTCTGCATGATGTTACTCCGCGGATTCAAAATTGGATAATAGTTTTTAACTGAGCATGCCCTCTGTGCAATTATTCGACCAACTATTTAATTTGTTAAACACACTTCTGATTATCACCGATCAATAATGCTGTTTTTTTAGATGCCATCTCAAAAAGCCAAAAGATCAGAGTCATTCCGTCCCGATTATCGGGATCACCGAAGAATTTGGCAGATGCTGCCCATAGGATCCTTCGGAAAATGAATTCATCATGACGCATCAATTTTGAGATGGGTTGTAGTTTCATCATCACAGGGAGCGCAAATCCTGGTGGGATTATTATTTTAATGCTGCTTTGAAGTAGCGGAGCGTTGTCTGCTGGGCATCCGCTGCAAATTCTTTGCTGTAGTGAGGATTCGAAGGATTGGCAAAAGCATGATCAGCATCGTACTCTTTCACGGTAAGATTTTTCCCTGCAGCTTCCATGTTCTTTACAAAATCGTTTTTCACACTCTCATTGATCCACTTATCGTTTTTTGCAAACATAAATATTACATCACTGTTCAGGTTTTTAAGTTTAGCTGCATCTGTTTCAGGCATACCGTAATACATCACGCAGGCTTTCGTTTGCTTACCACCGATTAAAGCTGCCTGCATCGACCATCCCCCGCCAAAGCACCATCCTACTGTAGCCACTTCTGCATCTTTGCCAGCATATGTAAACGCTCCGTTAATAATGCTGCGTAAACGGGCATCATCTACAGACTGCATTATTTTTCCTGCTTCCTCTGGATTGGTCGTAACCTGTCCGTCGTAAAGGTCAAGTGCAATCACATTCACGTTTGTCAGCGAATCTGCATACAGGTCTGATTGTTTTTTGATGTAGTCATTCAACCCCCACCATTCCTGGAATACAAAAATGTATTTATTTGATTTGGAAGCAGCAGGAATAAAATAGGCATTCCCTGTTTTTCCATCAGGTGTTGGGAATGTGATCATTTTACCCTTAGCGTCATACGATATTGCAACCGGAGATTTATGCGCACCTGCAAAGCCATTCGTGCCCGCCAGTGAAGCAAAAGTCGCAGTGGCAGAAGGAGCCTGGCAACACGATTTTTGCTGGGCAATAGCGGGAACTGAGAGGATTAGCAAAGTCACCACGATAAGCTGAAATTTATTCATAATGTAAAAGTTTAGTTTTTAAAGTTACATGGAACAGATAATTTCAGCAATTGTTGAAAGGAAGTGTTAAAATTTCACGATCCTTTCTACATATTTATTTGCTGTTGTAATAATTTCAAGGAAGTAATATCCCCCGGAAAGGTTGGAAATATCCAGGGTAACAGGATTGTACGAACCTGTTGATGCAGTAAATAGTTCCTTCATCCGTTTTCCTGAAATATCATACAATGTGATCTGTTGTAACGCATCCTCGTTGCTATGGTAAGAAATGGTGATGGCATCCGTCGCAGGATTGGGAAATATGGTTAATAAATCTGACAACAAAGGATCATACACCGGAGGTTTGCTCTTTGCCAGCAGCCATAATTCAGGATCAAAGAAGATGCTGTCGGGAAGAAATGAAAACGGACCAGTCAGGTAAGTGAGATCATTTGCATTGTTTTGTATTACGATAGTCGTATCATGGGTTTCGTCCTTTAATCTTATAGGAACCGGCATTTCATAAAATGAAACAGATGGATGATTTTGTGTTTGGTGAATGGCAATGTTCACTTTTCCATCAGGCAGATTGGCCCATTTAAAATAATAAGTCGGGTAACCTTTTCCATAGAACCAGTCTTCAAAAAATTCATCAAGGTCTTGTCCACTGACAGATTCAAGGTGTTGTTGCAGATCAGCAGTACGCGCAAATCCATAGCAGAGATCAGGGTCATTGACATATGCGGAAACCGCATTGAAGAAAATCTCATCACCCATCTTCCATCGCAGCATGTGCAAAAGATAAGCACCTTTGGAATACGATAAGGAGCTGTTGAAGATACGGGACACATCAGTGGTGTCATCACAAAAAACTGATCCGGTTGAATCTTTAAGAGCCCTGTCGCGCTGGGTAATTTTAAAGGGCATCCAATAAAGTGGGCCGATGTTTTCGTAACTGAGCCCTGATAGATAAGTTGCAAACCCTTCGTTCAGCCATATATCCGTCCAGCTTCCGCAGGTGACCTTATCTCCAAACCATTGATGTGCCAGTTCATGTGCAATCAGTTCAAAGGAACCTGCGTTCACCACAAAGCTCATGGTTTGATGTTCTTCACCTCCGCCCCAATTCCATTGGGCATGTCCGTATTTTTCATCCGCAAAAGGATAATCTCCAAACAGGTTGGAAAATAATTGCAGAAATTTTACAATCAGGGTGGTGTCATTCATATAAGCAGCAGAATCTTCAGGATAGAGGTATTGCAGCACCGGCACATTTTTGCCGCTGCTAAGTGCCGCATTCTGATGGATGATGGCATAATTGGTAACTGCTACTCCAATAAGATAGGTAGCAATAGGGTAGCGGTGCCGCCAGTGAATTATTTTATCATTACTCCCGCTAACCGGTGTTTCACTCATCAATATTCCTGCAGTGCCTGCATGATAATTCGTTGGAGTTTTTATGAAGATGTCGATGGAATCTATTTTATCCGCTAAGCTGTTTTTACAGACAAACCAATCGCTGGCTCCATAGGGTTCAGAAAGTGTCCAGATGATAGGTTGATCGTTATGCGTTTCCTGTTCAAAACTTCCGAAAGCCGTTGATGCCGGTTTACCTTCGTAACAAAGTGTGATGGAATCCTGCTGTGCTGAGGCAATTGATTGTGGAAACTGGCATTCAACAATGTTATTACCTGGCCTTGTGAAGTTATAGCTCGTATCACCATGATAAACAAAATAAGTGAAGAGTAATGAATCAGAAAGATCAAAGGAAATAGCAGTAATTGCAGTGTTTACAGGGTGGAAGTAATAGCTAAGTGCGCCTTTGATGTAATACACTGCAGGATCAATTTCCCACCAGGCACGCATGTAGTTGAGGTCATAATCATCGGTAATGGCGGATTCGCGGAAGAAAATTTTAGACCTTCCACTTTTCTGTTCCTGCAGTATTATTTTTTCCAGGTATTGCGGATCAAAGATCTCCTGCGCAATAGCGCGGCCACTGATCATTACCAATAGGAATAAAAATAGTTTGCTGTTGAATCGCCGCATTCTCAATTTTGCTTGGAGGGAAAATTAACAAGAAATATTTTGGTGGGAAGAAAACGAGGTGATAGAACACGGATGAAACGGATTTGACGGATCGACACAGATAATTTTTAGTTGCTGTTCATTGCCCTTGGAATTTGTTGTTCTTAGAGCCTGTTAGGATTTGATCTAAATTAAATTTTACGAAGACATTTTCAAACAAAATAATGATCATAGATGAGAGCGGGGAGCAAGTCCTTCCCCTTGGGGGAAGGATTTAGGATGGGGCTTTAAGGGACATGCATGCTCAATTTTATCATTTCCTAACAGCCTCTTAGAAATCTGATTTATCCCACTAAGGCAAGAAGACATAAAGTTTTAAATCCCTTTCACTTTATTTCTTTGTGTCTTTGGTCTTTGTAGCAGCATTTCTCACTGTAGGTGAACAGTAACGATTTTTATAATTTAAACACTGAGAGGCTGTTTTGAAATGATAGCATTTTTAGCAGCTAATTGAGGCGTATAGTGAGTGGCTATCCTCTTCTTTTTGGAGAGGGGTTGGGGATGAGGAAGTGATAAAGCAACCAGGCATTCATTGCATAAGATTTGTTCTGATTCATTTCAAAACAGCTTCTGAATGAATTATTTGAAATACTTAATAGGAATGCATTCCGAATAAATTCTGCTATCAGTTTCATCCGTGTTCCATTCATCTTTAATAATTTACCAGCTTTACCTGTGGCCTCCAGCCTTCTGCCATATGAAATTTCATCCTGTCAGAGAAAAGTTCCTTGCTCATTAAAACAGCACTGCTTGCCGCTACTGCCAATCCTGCGCTTTCCCAGCTCACGATATCGCCGCTTTCTGAGATTTGCAATGTAGCCAGTAAGCCGGCAGCAGATGCCAGTATCACGCTTGCTGTTTTAGCAACAGGTCGTAATGGACTGTATTTTCGAAATGATTCAATGGAAGTAAAAGGTATCGAAATAGAAGTGCGGTCGAAATATTTATTCTTCGTTGCAAGATAGAGGGTAGTGCTGCTGAGAGATTCAACAGTGCCAAAAATGGTGATGTCATTTACGGCGACATCAAAAGGTGCATTTACGGTATCCTGAACAGTAAAACGAAGGTGCACTTCATCGCCGGATTTCAGCGTTACCTTTTTTCCCGAAAAAATATTTTCAAACACAAGTATTTTTTCCTGTGCGCTTACCAGGAGAACCTGTATGCACAGGAAATAAACAACTATTCCTGCAGTCTCTATTTGTGACCGGATCTCTGCCATAGCAGTATGACGGAAATCAACGGGAGTTTTGTTACAGCCGGTTCCATAGGTGATAGCTGATAACTCCTATTTCAACTAACCCGCGACCAACTTTTTATACCTGAACCTATGCGGCTGCACATCACCCAACCGTTTCTTCTTGTTCTCTTCATAATCTGAAAAGCTTCCTTCAAACCAATATACATTTCCGTCACCTTCAAAGGCAAGTATATGCGTACAAACACGGTCTAAAAACCAACGGTCGTGGGAGATGATTACTGCGCAACCTGCAAAGTTTTCCAGGGCTTCTTCTAAAGAACGCAAAGTGTTTACATCCAGGTCGTTGGTAGGTTCATCCAGCAAAAGCACATTCGCTTCTTCACGTAAGGTAAGCGCAAGGTGCAACCGGTTTTTTTCCCCACCGGAAAGAACTTCCACTTTTTTCTGCTGGTCATTACCCTGGAAATTAAACTTGCCTACATAGGCGCGGGAGAGCACCTTGTATTTTCCGATCTCTATCCATTCCGTTCCACCGCTGATTACTTCATATACAGTTTTGCTCTGGTCGATTTTTGTATGGTGCTGATCCACATAAGAGATCTTTACCGTCTCGCCGATGCTGATTTCTCCCTGGTCAGGTTTTTCCAATCCAAGGATCATTCGAAACAGCGTCGTTTTACCGGCACCGTTTGGTCCGATTATACCTACAATACCACCCTGGGGTAAACTGAAGTTTAAATGCTCAAACAGTTCCTTCTCTCCAAATGCTTTCATCAGGTCTTTTGCTTCGATCACCTTGGCACCTAAACGTGGCCCCGGCGGAATAAAAAGCTCCAGCTTTTCTTCTTTCTGTTTTGTTTCCTCACTGGCCATCTTCTCATAGTTCTGAATACGCGCCTTCGATTTCGCCTGTCTTGCTTTCTGTCCCATGCGTACCCATTCCAATTCGCGCTGTAAGGTCTTCTGTCGCTTTGATTCGGTTTTTTCTTCCTGTGCCAGGCGGATTTGTTTTTGATCGAGCCAGGAAGAGTAGTTTCCTTTCCAGGGGATTCCTTCGCCACGATCGAGCTCCAGTATCCAACCCGCTACATTATCCAGGAAGTAGCGATCGTGGGTCACAGCAATCACCGTTCCTTTATAATCCTTCAGATATTGCTCAAGCCATAAAATGGATTCTGCATCCAGGTGGTTGGTGGGCTCATCCAGCAACAGGATATCAGGTTGTTGCAAAAGCAGCCTGCACAGGGCCACCCTTCGCAATTCACCACCGGAAAGGTTTTTTGTGGGAGAATCACCTTCCGGACAGTTTAGTGCATCCAGCGCTCTTTCTAATTTAGAATCTATTTCCCATCCATCTACCGCGTCAATCTTCTCCTGCACTTCACCCATGCGGTTGGTGAGCTTTTCCATGGCTTCATCTGTCATAGGCTCAGAGAACTTATTGCTGATCACTTCAAACTCTTTGATGAGATCCATAACAGGTTTCACACCTTCTCTCACAATTTCCAACACCGTCTTTGAATCGTCGAGGTGCGGCTCCTGCTCCAGCATACCAATGGAATATTCCTTTTCAAACTGAATTTTGCCCTGGTATTCCTTATCAAATCCTGCGATGATTTTGAGAAGCGTGGATTTACCGCTACCGTTGGAACCGATGATACCTATCTTGGCCCCATAGTAAAAGGAGAGGTAAATGTTTTTCAGTATTTCTTTATTGTTGGGGGGAATGATTTTTCCAACCCCCTGCATCGAAAAAATGATCTTGCTATCAGCCATGTAATGCTTGAAATTTTGCGCAAAGGTATGATTTAACGATAGAAGATAAAATCTGGAGCAGAAGATTGTTGTTTCTGCCTGGCAGTTTAAGGGTAGGTTACGGGAAGCCATCTCAAAAAGCCAAATGAGCAGGGTCATTCCATCCCGATGATCAGAATCGGCATCTCCCGGGAATTTGACAGATGCTGTACACAGGATCCTTCGGAAAATAAATTCAGCAGGGTGCATACCAAATTGTCGCTAAGTGAAACCGTCATGCCGAATTTATTTCGGCATCTCTGCCAAATTGGGAGATCCCGAAATAAATTCGGGATGACAGCTATGATTATACTTTTTTTCCAACCATCAATGCGACAATTTGGTATGCACCCATTCAGCATGACGCACGAATTTTGAGATGGCTTGTTATTACATTACCAGATTCAATCTTTATAAAAATGGTGGATTATTTAAAACCACTTGATATTAAATGAACATTCCTAACTGTTGCTCCTTCGCTTAACCTGGTTTTAAGTTCATTTTAAGTCGATGAGTGTGAACCTCTGGTCGAAGAATTTCCGCTGTCCGGCTAAAATATAATCAGTGACGAGAGAAGATTGGTATGTTTGAATCTAACATACTACAAAAGCCATGATAAAAACTCTTACCCGTTTCAGCAGTTTCTTTGTATTGCTGGTGATCTTCAGTATGCTGAATGCTTCAGCGCAGAATCTTATTCAGCCACCCAATGGAGATAACAACCGTTCTGTGGTAACACAATACATCGGATCGCTGGTGTCGGTTACCGTAACCTACAACAGCCCGAATGTCACCGGACCTTCAGGAGAAGACCGCAAAGGAAAAATCTGGGGGGAACTGGTTCCTTTTGGATTTAATGATTTGGGTTTTGGTACCAGCAAAGAAGCTCCCTGGCGCGCAGGATCCAATGAAAATACTACCATCACCTTTTCCCACGATGTAATGGTACAGGATAAGCCCCTGA
>JBDSEW010000141.1:0-6197 GCA_039919825.1 Chitinophagales bacterium
GCGGCTACGAATCATTGCTTGATTACTATTACAAAGTATCTCCACAACTCTGGTGAACCGCTGTATACGAGACCCGTACGTACAGTGGTGTGAGAGGCGCGCCGTGAGTATTTTCACTCACGGCTGCCTACTCGATTATAGCCAGTTTTTTTTAGTTTTCAAAATATGGTCTAAATGTTTGCTTTGCTGTCGAACTAAACCAGTTTATAGAAAGTCCTTGATAATATGAAAATCGTCTTATTTCAATTCCGCTTTTGTCAAGAAGAATAATCCTGGTTCGATTTCCTTTATAGTCAACCAATATTTCACTTTCAAACAACTGTCTCAATTCTCTTTCAGCTATGTCTTTCTTGTCTTTAATAAACTTAATCGACCATTCGGGAATTTCATTTGTCCTGTCGAGCCAAAAGGTCAACCCACTTGTAGAGATTTCGAACATCATCCTTATTCTCTCGTCTTTTTCAACTGAATTGAATCTCAGAAAGTGGTCTGCTTTCATTTCGTTGTCAATTTGAAAGGCATGATTTTCTAGCAAAGGTTTTTGTCCTAATTGTTCAAATACTTTGTCAAATGAGTCGATAATATTTTTCACTTCTGCTTCGATGTCTGTCTGTCTTTAAAATTGGCTCTAACAATTGTACATGCGAAACCAGTTTCGTTTATATTTTGAATTATGTTTTTAGTATTAATTCGCTAATTAATTGATAACTAACGCTTTGATGAATTCTCCATTTTTCATGGTATTTCGCATATATCACAACCGCTACTTCCGCTAACCTGTAGCAAGTTAGTATAATTTGTTATTTGTTGTGGGAGTAGTTACCGGAGGGCATAGATATGCATCTTGGGTAACTTGTTCAGTATGCTGATAACAGCTTCATTCAACAACTATCTTTTTTACCTCCATTTCATTCCCAATTTGAAGTTTGTATAAATATAAACCGGCCGGTAAAGATGTTCTTTTATAGAGAAAGGAATGTTCACCTCCAGGCTGCATTTCGTTCACCAGCGTCTCTAAATGTTTTCCCGTAATATCAAATAGCTCCAGGGATACCCAACCATTCTGTTGAACATAGTAGGTGATATTCGCCTGGTCATTCATAGGATTGGGATAGATGCTCGTTTGTAGATCATCACCCTTTGGTTGTTCCGGTATAGCAGTAAAGACGCCTCCGTTTAATGTATGCAGTATAGCACCGTTATCACCCGCTACCCATCCTTCTGCACCATTTAAAAATTGCACGGAGTTGATCGGAATATCTGCGAGGCAGGTTTGTGGTGTCCAGGTGTTTCCACCATCAGTGGTATAACTGATCGATGGATAAAAAGAGGTTACCCATCCTGAATCCGGATCAATAAAATATATTGAAGTAATAGGAAAAAGTTCGCCACCATTCACCGGCATCAACATCCAGTTGTTGCCACCATCCAATGTGTGTACAACAGTCTGCGCTACACCTGCAGCCCATCCTTCTTCAGCAGAAATAAAATGAACATCATTCAGGTCATACAATGTATTGCTGTTTTGATTGCTCCATAAATTTCCGCCATTATCAGTGCGGAGTATGGTTCCACCATCACCAACAGCCCAACCGATGTTTTCATCAATGAAAAATATATTGTGCAAAGAATTGAAACCACTGCTGGTTTGTATGGACCAGTCTAGTCCTCCATTATTGGTGTGCACAATAGTACCATTTGTACCTGCAGCCCAACCATTGGATGGATCCATAAAAAAAATCGAAAGTAATGATTCAGAGGTGCCGCTATTCTGAACGGTCCAGTTGTTGCCACCATCGATCGTGTGAAGGATTGTATCCGGAGTATATCCGGCTATCCAGGCCTCGTCCGCATTGATGCCAGATACTGAGTTTAAGTCAGATGATGTTCCGCTGTTCTGTGCGGTCCAGTCATTACCACCATCCAAAGTATTCAGGATAGTTCCACTTGCACCAACAGCCCAGCCATTAGTAGCATTTACAAAATGCAATGCGTTTAAATTGGAATTAGCTGCACTGGTGATTTTATTTTCAAGCAGTGCTCCGTTGTCAGTACCATGAAGCATTACACCTGTTCCAATGAGCCAACCACTGGAAGTATCAGCAAGATGAACGGAATAAACGGAGACATTTAAAGTCTCCGTGATCCAATTTTCTCCGCCATCAGTGGTGTGCAAAAATTTGTCGTTGCCAACAGCCCATCCAATATTAGCATCTATAAAAAAAACTGACGTATAAAATTTGCAGCAGCTTCCGGTTTGTGATGCCCAGTTGGCACCACCATTGGAAGTATGAATAATGCCAGGCACTCCGGCAATCCATACTTCGTTTTCATTGATGGCAGAGATAGAAAAAAGATTTTCACTCACGCCACTGGGTTGAACAGACCATGATTCACCACCATCAGTGGTATGATAGATCTTCCCGAAAAAACTCGTGATCCATCCTTTATCAGCATTCGCAAATCCGATACAAAATCCGCTAACCGTTATAGTTTGAATGTTCCAGTTTTCTCCACCATCCGTAGTATGCAAAACACCTCCGGCATACAATATCCAACCCTCAGAGCTATTGATGAATGAGAGCGAAACGAGGTTGTCTGTAATACCTGTATTTTGAGGTTGCCAGTTTTCGCCACCATCCGTTGTGTGCAATAAGATACCTGCACTGCCTGCAATCCATCCTTCGGCCGGCCCGGTAAATTGAATGGCTAAAAGCCTTTCACAGGTTTTGCTGTTTTGAAATGTCCAGGTATTTCCTCCATCGGCAGTGTGTAAAATGGTGCCGGTGCTTCCAGTAATCCATCCCTCTGAAACAGATTCAAAATATACTGCGGTCAGCTCGCAGCCGGTGGGAATAGGGTTTTGCCATTGCCATTGGGCCATGGCATGAAATGAAAACAGAGAAAAGATAATTGGAGCAGCGTATTGAAATGCAGTTTTAATATTCATAAGTACAAGTAGCGGTTAGAAAAGCACTAAAGGGCAGTTTCCGCTTTAATGAAGGTACATTGTTCTTGTTAGGTGGTTGACAAACTGCCACATAATTTGGAAGTGTCTCCATTTCATTTTGAAACAGAATTTTTTTACGGTGATTTGAAATCACTGACAATAGATAGCTGCCGGGTTATCTATTGCACCCGATTTCAACCGGGTGCTTCTTTCTTATACTGAGAATACACTATTCAGAATTTGTGGGGGACCGAACTAAAAGATTCACTTCCCAGCATTTATCTGGAATTTTATACCGGCTTAAAAAATAAAAGCGCACCCTAGACCCCGTTCTTAAGCACAGATAGGAGAAGGGTCATTATTTCTAAATCTTACTCACGGAAATTGCTTCTGCAAAAATATCCCGTTCGTGCTATGCACCATATATCCTGCCCGATCAATTGTCAACCTTCCCCAAAAACTGCACCCGTCATCAACTACCAACCCGCAATTATCCAATTCGCATTCCGCAATTCCTTCAACTCACCAAAATCTCTTCACCGTTCTTATCATAAAAATGATATTCCATAATGCTGATGCTGTCACTGGAATCTAAATGGATCCACTGCCGGTATTTGAAATACCATTTCATGCGCAGCGATGGAAATCCCCGCCGTATGAATGCTTCCAAATAGGGATGCATCAGTAAAGTGATTTTTTTCTGGTTGTTTTTAGTGATGATGTGGTTGAGGTTTTTCTGAATATCATCCATCACCAATATAGAAGGTCCGATTTTTCCGGTGCCGCCACAAGCCGGACAGTTTTCGTCTGTTACAATCGTTACCTCTGGCTTTACGCGTTGACGGGTGATTTGCATGATACCAAACCTGCTCAACGGAAGAATGGTGTGACGCGCTTTATCCAGCTTCATCATATCTGTCATCTTCTTGTTCAGCAACCGTTTGTTTTCAGGACTGCGCACATCAATGAAATCAATTACAATGATGCCACCGATATCACGAAGGCGTAACTGGCGCGCAATTTCTTCTGCCGCTTCCATGTTCACCGTCATCGCATTTGCTTCCTGGGTATCATCGCCCGACATTTTATGACCACTGTTTACGTCAATCACATGTAGTGCTTCGGTGTGTTCAATAATTAAATAAGCGCCACTCCCCAGATTTACCGTTTTGCCAAAGGCTACTTTAATTTGTTTGGTGATATCGTATTGATCATAAACGGGAGTACGGCCTGTGTATAGTTGTACGATACTCTCTTTTTCAGGCGCAATCCTGCCGATGTAGTTCCTTACTTCCTGGAACATCTCTTTCGAGTTCACTACAATACGGTTGAACGATGGATTGAGCATATCACGCAGCAGTGTAGAGGTCTTGCTCATCTCGCTCATCACCTTCTTGGGTGCTTCCTCACCTTTCAGTGCAATGGTGAGTTGCTTCCACTTTTCAGTGAGTTGGACAATGTCTTCATGCAGCTCCTGCACCGATTTACCTTCCGCAAGGGTGCGCAGAATGATGCCGAAATTTTTAGGTTTAATGCTTTCAATCAGGCGGTTCAAACGTTTTCGTTCTTCCGGAGAATTTATCTTTTTTGAAATGCTGATCGAATTGATAAAGGGAATGAGTACGATGTACCGGCCTGGCAGGGAAATATCGCACGATAGCCGGTGACCCTTGGTAGAAATGGGCTCTTTGGTGATTTGCACTAATAAAGGCACCCGTTTAGAAATAGTATTGGCGATCTTACCGGTCTTCTGTGTTTCAGGCTCCAGCTTGAAATCATTCAGATCAGGTGGCATAACGCCATCAAATGCAAACTTGGTATATTTCTGCGCTGAACGAATCTGTGGCCCCAGATCAGAATAATGGAGAAACCCATTTTTCGGCTGACCGATATCCACGAAGGCAGCATTCAGTCCCGGCAGGATCTTTCCCACCTTGGCCAAAATAATATCGCCTATCGCAATGCTCTGGTTAAATTTCTCCTGGTGGAGCTCCACCAGCACCTTGTCTTCCAGCAACGCAATCTCTACTCCGTTTGCTCCGGAGTCAATAATTAATTCCCTGTTCACGACACCACATTTATGAGTGATTCCCTTTCGGGAAATGTGCCATGCAGGATCTCAAAAAGAAATCGGCATATCCTGTAAACTCATTGCTAATAGTGCAACAGGAAAATGGTTGGTTGTTGCTGTGTTGCCTGCAGCGGTAACATTGAATACAGGTAAATACCTTCTTACAATATTCCCGCAGATGATGATCTCAATAGGTTAACACAGTGCACCGCAAGCCGGATGAAAATTCCGGAAACTGCGAAATGAGCAAATAATACCGCCCAAGAGGAGTGGTACATTCGCTGAGTGCATTACTTAATGAAAAGTTTCGCGTTCCGGGAAAATCTTGATGGAAGAGCTGCCAGGAGCTGTTGGTTAAAAAATCCGGTGTTTCCGCTTCAACTAAATGTAGTAAACACCGGCAAGTGGCAGATACTCTTCCTGCAAAAAACTGCAGTGAAGAAATTTAGCGTGACTTCTTCTTATGACGGTTTTTGCGCAAACGTTTTTTCCGCTTGTGGGTAGCCATTTTATGTCTTTTTCTCTTCTTACCTGATGGCATTGTTTATTAATTTTTTATTTGGTTAATATATGAATCTATCTGGGCGCGAAAATCGGCATCTTTTACCAGCGATTTACACGTCTCCAGGGCTTTTATAGCATCTTCTTTTCTTCCGAGTGCGCGATAACCTTCGGCTAAGTGAAAGTAGGCTTCTGCATTGTTGGGGTCCATCTGTACTAGTTTTTCCAGTCTCGCCGCTGCCTTGTCGTACTGTCCGGATACAACAGCCAGCCTCCCTAATGCCAGGTTCATTTCTTTGTTGTCCGGGTCCTTTTTTTCTACTGTCTTCAGCAATGTTACTCCCTGCATCACCTGTCCCTGCCCATCAATGTAGCACAATGCTTCACGAACCGGGTATTCCATATTTGTTGAATCCATCTTCCGTAGTTGCTCATAACTTTTTATAGCTTCCTGTACCGCGAAAGTTTTCACCATTGAATCTGCGGCAGTAGGAAAGCCCATAAAAAAGCGGTTAGCAGCTTCTTCCCAGGTGTGAAGGTCATTGTTGATAGCCGCAGCCTCTGCGTAGTATTTTCCACCTACAATGATATTTCCCGTCTTCGTCCAGTCTTCGCCAAGGTTCAGCAAGGTGGATGCTTTATCCTTTTCTCCACGCGCCTTTTCCAGCTTCATTT
>JBDSEW010000150.1:0-14360 GCA_039919825.1 Chitinophagales bacterium
GAAATTCTAAAGTATAATTTATATCCTCAGCGGGCTGGTACACTGCAGATTTCTCCTGCGGAAATTTCAACGGTGGCACAGATAACAGTGCGTACACAATCAAGAGATCCTTTTGATGATTTCTTCAACAATTCATTCAGTGATTTTTTCGGGCAGACGAAAAATGTTCCACTCACTTTGAAGACAGGCATTTCCTCTGTTACAGTGAAAGACTTACCGGAGAACGGCAAGCCGGCAGACTTTACAGGAGCTGTAGGTAAATTCAATTTTGAAACATCACTCTCCGCACAGGAATCGAAGACCGATGACCCTGTTACCTACACCATAAAAATTTCCGGTAACGGCAACCTGAATTTGATTGATGCACCCACAGTGCAGCTTCCTAATGGCTTTGAAGTATATGATCCTAAAGTAAAGGAGAATATTAATAATGGTGCAGCAGGCATTTCCGGTTCGAAGCAATACGACTATCTCCTCATTCCACGGATGCCCGGAGATTATAAAATCGGAGGACAGGCATTCTCCTACTTTGATCCTGTGGAAGAAAAATACGTGACGATTAGCCCGCCGGAATTTTCATTGAAGATAACCGGAGAGCAATCAAAAAATGTGAATACCGGTGCTTCCTCTTATGTTACGCAGCAGGATGTTTCCCAGCTGGGAGAAGATATCCGGTACATCAAAACTTCTGTTCCCGCTTTCGATAAGAACAGTAAACCATTCTTTGGCTCTGCAGGATTTATTGCGTTATATGTGTTTCCTTTTCTTGCTTTTATAATGTTGATTGCGGTGAGAAGAAGAAATGAAAACCTGGCGACGGATATTACTGGAACGAAAAGAAGAAGAGCCCTTAAGGTGGCGAAGAAGCGCCTTCGGTACGCGGAAAAGAACCTTTCACTCAGTGAGAAGAAGAAATTCTACGATGAAGTGTCGCGTGCTATCTGGGGTTATCTTGGTGACAAGCTAAACATCGACATGGCTGAACTGTCGAAGGAATCAGTGGATGAAAAATTGTTTGCAAGAAATGTGAAGCCAGCGACCATTGCCAGGCTTCAGCAACTCATCAATACCTGTGAGGTATCCTTATACGCACCTGCTGCTGACGCGACAGAAATGAAAATGGATTACACTACCGCATTGAATTTAATTGCAGATCTCGAAGATGAAATCAGGAGTTAGAAAAGAATCAAAAGATCTATGGTTGCTGAAGGCGATGGTGTTTGCCTTTGCCATAGTGTGCTGTATTTCGTTTACTGTATTTGCACAATCAGCAACTGAGCTTTATCAGCAGGCAGGTGAATCCTACAAGTCAAAACAGTTTCCTGAAGCGGCCGGTAAATATGAACAACTGCTTTCGCAGGGTTATAAAAATGCAGAAGTATATTATAACCTGGGCAGCTGTTATTACAAAATGGGCAATATTGGGAAATGCATACTCAACTATGAGCGCGCCTTAAAACTATCCCCAAAGGATGAAGACATTCGGTACAACCTGAAACTGGCGAGGCTAAAGCCTGTTGATAACATGCGGCCAGTTCCCCAGCTTGGCATCATCACGTGGTGGAATGATTTTGTTTCATTCAATAGTTCGAATGGATGGGGAATCTTTGCAATAGTTTCCGTTTGGCTTTGCATCTTTGTTTTTGCAGCATCCTTTTTATACGGCCAGCGAAGAGTTTTCAATATCCTTGTTTTGGTGTTTCTCTTTTTGTCATTCAGTTCTTTGGCACTTGCTGTCCACCAGAAAAAACAGGAAGGAAGATCAGCCGCAGCTGTAGTAATGGTTTCGGGTGCGTATGTAAAAAGTGCACCTGATGCCGGCGCCAGCGATCTGTTTATGATTCATGAAGGCACAAGGTTGCAAATCTTGGATCAGGTTGGAGAATGGAATAAGATACGGCTGGAGGATGGGAAGGTGGGATGGATGGCCAAGGAGAGTTTTGAAAGGATATAGGAATATTTTTTTGATTATCGAATCTTTTAATCATGTTATAAGTTAGCGCTTTTAGAAAAAGCGTAGGTGTTTTTGTGTTATATTCAAGTTCTCTATGAAGGACGAAATATTTTTAACGCTATTCAGCTAAAAGAAAGATAAAGTGCCTTGGTGAAAGTCCGCCTGCCGGACGGGCAGGGAAAACTGCAGCAGGCAATTAAACTGAAAGAGGCTACAGATAGAATGTATGTGGTAAAAGTGATGGTAAACGAACAATCACATTACCGGCGAATTGTTTTTGATAAACAATGAAATTAGTAGTACACCAATCCTGTCCCGAAGGTATCCCGTTGAAAAGGGATGAAATGATTGCAGAACACGAATCAAAGCAACATCACAATCCCAAAGGGATGAAATGATTATTGACACGAAATCAAAACGCCACCACAATCCCGAAGGGATGAAATGATTATAGAAAATGAAATCAATGACACACCACAATCCCGAAGGGATGACAGGATAATAATCAACACTACGCGCGGATTAATAGGTTAACAATAAAAAACCAATTTCTATGGCAGGCACATTTTCACAAATCTACATCCAGATAGTCTTCGCAGTAAAAGGAAGACAAAACCTGATTCAAAAAGAATGGAAGGATGACCTGCACAGATACATGGCAGGCATCATTAAAGGCAAAAATCAGAAATCCATTATTGTTAATGGCATGCCCGATCATATTCATGCATTCATTGGATTGCGCCCTGCAATGGCGATATCAGATTTGGTACGCGACATCAAAAATAATTCAACGAATTTTATCAATGATCGAAAATTAGTTAAAGGAAAATTTTCATGGCAGGATGGCTATGGTGCATTTTCCTATGGCCATTCTCAGATTGATAAAGTGTACAAATACATCTTAGTGCAGGAACAACACCATCGTAAAAAAACATTTCACGAAGAATATATAGATTTCCTTAAAAAATTTGAGGTACCATACGATGAAAAATATTTGTTTGAATGGATTGAATGATGCTGACACCCCTTCGGGGTTGAGATAGATGCTGATTTATTTCTATAATCCTATCATCCCTTCGGGATTTACCGGAGCCCATGGCAATACCGATAACTGGGTGGTAAAACTATCCTGCGATGTGACTGAAGTTTTTTATGCTGAAGGAAATGATGGTTATGGCAACTTCATGTCAATGTTGACTGCCTTCGCATGCGCACCACCTGCAGGGTATATAACAGACAGCACTGATTGTGATGATCCGAATGCCTCCGTTTTTCCCGGAGCCACCGAAATTTTATTCAACGGCGTTGATGATGACTGCGATGGATATGTTGATGAATTTGGAACAAAAATTTTTTCATCAGCAAATGTTGCTTCCGTTTTCTCTCTCTTCCCAAATCCCACCGATGGAGCGTTTGTAGTTTTCTTACAATTAAACAATGATGTAAACAGTGAAGCAACAGTTGAAGTGATCAACCTGCTGGAGTCAAGTTGTTTACAATGTAACAAGTTCGTTGCTGAAAGGAAAATTGGAAGAGGCAATTAAGCTGAATGATGCAGTAGATGGAATGTAGTTAATAAGGGTGATGGTGAATGATCAGGTATTTACTGCTCCGCTCATTTATCAGCAATAATTTAACTGAATTTGAATTCATTGCTTCATCTCTTGCTGCCGATGCACAGGTAATTTGTACCGTTGTTGATCCTGTATTGGAAGCCATCTCAAAAAAACCAAAGAACAGGATAATTCCGAACTTGTTTCGGAATCTCCAGGGAATTTGGTTGATGCTGAAATAAATTCAGCCTGACGCACTAATTTTGAGATGGCTTGTAATAACTATTTGATTCGGAAATTTCTCTTTTCACAATAACAATTTCGATATTGTCCGACACAAATGTGCCATGCCTGTCACTGAACTTGAAATATTTTCTCTCAAACTTGACCTCATTCAAACGCTTGCTATAGCAAGTGTTGTTTATTTCCTCGGAATGCAGCTTCGGAAAAATGTCCGAATCCTCGAAAGGCTGAACATTCCTTCCGCTGTAATTGGCGGACTTTTATTTGCTGCTGTCAATTTAATCCTTCACGACCGGTTTTTGAATTTGAAGTTCGATACTTCCATGCAATCACTTTCTATGGTGCTTTTCTTTACCACTATCGGTGTCAGCGCCAGCCTTCCCCTTTTGAAAAAAGGAGGAATGCAG
Source organism: Chitinophagales bacterium (assembly GCA_039919825.1). Lineage (GTDB taxonomy): Bacteria > Bacteroidota > Bacteroidia > Chitinophagales > UBA10324 > JACCZZ01. The sequence continues at coordinate 4,158 of JBDSEW010000150.1, forward strand.
GTAGTTATTTTTTTGGCGATGGCTACGGTCTATTGTTTCATTCAGAATTTTGCCGGTATGGGAGTCTCCGCGCTGTTTGGCGTAAACCCCCTCTTTGGTGTTATCACAGGTTCGGTAACATTGGTTGGTGGTCCTGCAACGGGACTTGCCTTTGCGCCGTTATTTGAAGCAGCGGGAGTTACAGGGGCCGCGACACTTGCCATTACTGCAGCAACATTCGGTATCGTATGTGGTGGCATTCTCGGGGGCCCGGTTGGAACACATCTGATCAAACGATTTAGTCTCAAAGCAAAGAAAAACACTTCATCAAACGAACTTAGTGAAGAAATCACTGATGAACCCCAAAAAATCACCATCGATATCGGGCGCGAAGATTCCGGTTTTGTTTTAACCATTATTATCGGAGCTATCGCCATGGGATTGGGCAGCATTGTGAGCTTCTATTTCCAATCGCTTGGCTGGACGCTGCCTGCATACATTGGCGCGATGCTCATCGGGGCACTCTTTCGTAATATAGATGACAGAACCAGGTGGTTGAGCATTAACCAGTCCACCATGGATTTTATAGGTGGCATTGCACTCAACATCTTCCTCGTGGTAGCACTCATGGATCTGAAATTATGGGAGCTCTTTCATCTTGCTATACCACTCGCAGCAATTCTGTTCACCCAGGTGTTGCTTGTGGTGTTATTTGCTTTAACTATTTCATTTCGCTTAATGGGAAAAGATTATGAGTCAGCTGTAATGGCAAGTGGCTTTATCGGTTTTGTGCTCGGCACTACAGCTAATGCAGTCGCAAATATGAGAACACTCGTCGGTAAGTATGGAGTTGCACCAAGGGCTTTCCTCATTGTCCCAATGGTAGGTGCATTTTTTATTGATTTTACCAATGCGCTCATTATTACTTTCTTTTTGAATTGGTTGGGGTAGGATGGGATGGTGGAATCAGGAACCAGGAGCCAAGACGCGGGACGTAAGACGGGAGACATAAGAAGTGTGGCAATCTGCGGAATCGGCGTGATCTGCGAGCTGATTATATAAAAAGGTTCTCAGGCAATTAAAAAGGACGTCAGACGTCGGACGTATAAATTGCAAGGTGCTAGACCAGCAAGATCTGCCAGTGTAAATATTTTTCCCTTTTACTGAGGTAAAATTTATACGCTTTATTTATTTCCTACTGGAAGCAAATTATTTCATGACTCTAAAAACGTTAAGAGCCGATGTCTTAAATTTGAACCTTGTATTTTTACAGATAACTTAATGGAAGGAATAATGAAAAGAATACTACAGGGATTATTTTTTCTGACAATACTTATTTGCTTCTCTGCGCTTTATGCCCAGGTTGCTCCTTCAATACAATGGCAAAAATCATTTGGTGGCTCTATAGGTGAAACTGCAAACTCAGTTCTGCAGTCTACCGACGGTGGGTTTGTTTTCGCCGGCTACACTAAATCTTTCGACGGAGATGTTTCCGGAAATAATGGGATGACTGATTATTGGGTGGTGAAATTGGATGCCGCTGGAAATATGCTGTGGCAGAATTCTTTAGGTGGAGGTGACCAGGACGCACAATGGGATTTTCAGCCAACCAGCGATGGAGGATTTGTAGTTGCCGGTCAATCAAAATCTACTGATGGTGATATCACAGGAAATCACGGAGATCATGATTACTGGATTGTAAGATTGGATGCTGGGGGAAACATTGTTTGGCAAAAATCTTTGGGTGGTAGCGAAGAAGATGAAGCCTACACTGTTCAACAAACTGCTGATGGCGGATTTATTGTAGCCGGGAATGCGGAATCAAGTGATGGGGATGTTACTGTAAACCATGGAGAAGAAGATTACTGGATTGTAAAGTTGGATGCGGATGGAAATTTAATGTGGCAAAAATCTTTGGGTGGTAGCGAAGAAGATGAAGCCTATTCTGTTCAGCAAACTGTTGATGGCGGATATATCATTGCCGGAGAGTCAGAATCTACGGACGGTGATGTGGCAGGTAATCACGGCGAAGGAGATTACTGGATCGTGAAGCTGGATGCCAATGGAAATTTATTGTGGCAGAAATCCTATGGCGGCAGTAGCGTGGATTATCCTCGAATGATAAAGCGGACAACCGATGATGGATTTATTATTGCAGGATGGACCAGTTCAGTGGATGGTGACGTTACTGATAACAATGGTGATACAGATTTTTGGGTGATTAAGCTGGATGCTGCCGGAAACCTTATATGGCAGAAATGTTTGGGTGGAAGCGATTATGATTTTGCCTATTCCGTTCAGCAAACAATTGACGGTGGTTTTATTGCTGCTGGATATTCTCATTCCAATGACGGGAATGTAACAGGCAACCATGGATCCACCGATTACTGGTTGGTGAAATTGGATGTTGACGGAAATTTAACCTGGCAAAAATCATTGGGAGGAAGTGATTATGACCAGGCGTATGCTGTTCAGCAAACTACTGATGGTGATTACATTGTTGCCGGTTTGTCGTTCTCAAACGATGGAGATGTATCGGGCAATCATGTCGGCGGACAAGGAAATACACAGGATTGCTGGATCGTAAAACTGACGAACGATATCACCGGAATACCTCAGATTCCAGGCACTATTATTTCGGTGTATCCGAATCCGGTTCAGCAATACATCACCATTGATCTGCCCAATGCTGCTGAAGTGATTATCGTGGTAAGCGATTTACAGGGAAGAAGGATGGAAATAACAACGATTTACACTTCTACCCAAGTACTGTTGAATACGGCTTCGTTATCAGCAGGTTTTTATACCCTTCAGATTATGAATAACCGCACCGGTACATTGCAGCAGGGCAAGTTTATAAAAAATTGAGTCGTGATTATTCCTGATTTAGATGCTTAATCCAAAGTACCCACAGCGATTGGTTTTTCTCACTTGTAATTGTTGAATATATAACACAGGTATTTTAAGTGCGCAGATTAAGCAGCGTTAACTGAGATTTAAAGGGTGTACGACAAATGCTATAACGTCATTAAACAATCTATGGGCTTGTGTATTGATAGATAGTTGGTGACAACTGAACGTCACCCCGGGGCCCCTCAAGGGGCGCCTCGCACTTTAACCTTTCTGTCGCCGCATTCAAGATTGATTGTTTAAATCGAACAACATGATAAGCTAATACTTTGCCACGAAGCGATAGAAAGGGAACAGGAGAAGGTGCCCCCTTGAGGAGCCCAGGGGTGATTTTTTATAGCCTTATCATACTAAAGTGTCGTACACCCGATTTAAAAAATCCTAGTCTTTTTATGAATAGATATAGAGAAAATTTTATCAAATGCCATTAAAGACAAAGCCCGGAAATGACTCCGGGGCTTTGTCACGAAACTTCTGTAGGTAATTCTCCTCTTACTTAGCAGCAACCGGCCTCTTCGGTTGTTCCAAAGATTTAATAGGTTTTATTTTTGTAAGGTCAACCACTATTGGTGTAGCCACAAAAATATATGAGTAAGTACCGAAACCAATTCCGAGCAACAATGCAAAGGAAAATCCGCGAATCGCATCACCACCAAAAATAAAGAGGATCAGCAATACGAGCAACACGGTAGAAGAAGTGATCACCGTTCTGTTCAGTGTTTTGTTGATGGCATCGTTGATAGTATGTTTCATATCTGCTGCAGGATGTTCGCGCAGGAACTCCCGCACACGGTCAAACACGATTACCGTATCTGCTACTGAATAACCCATGACCGTCAAACATGCTGCTACAAAGGTTTCATCAACTTCAAGTGCAAAAGGCAGGATACCTGAGAACAGTGAATAAGCACCCATTACCATGAGTACATCGTGGACGAGTGCTATGATAGCTCCCACTGCAAACTGCCATCTTCTGAATCTGAAAAGGATGTAAAGGAAAATACCAATCAGCGAGAAGATAATCGCCTTGTAGGAATGATCCAGGATATCTGCGGAAATACTTGGCCCCACCACCTGTGAACTCAATTGATTTATTTCCTGGAAAGTTTCAAACGATACATCGCCTGGAAGGAATGTCTTCAATCCATTATACAGTTTAAAGTTTACAGTGCTGTCTGCCAGGGTGGAGGTATTCTCAACCATATAACCCGTAGTGATCTTCACTTTATTGTTACTGCCATAGGTCTTCACCTGCGGTGGAATTCCGAACTCTTTCGTCAACTCCTGTTGAATCTCTTCTGTTCCCACTTCACGGTCAAACTGAACTACATAAGCGTGGCCACCACTGAAATCAACTCCATATTCAAATCCTTTGGTGAAAATAGATATAAGACCTATCAGGGCTAGTGTACCAGAAAGTACATAAGCGTACTTGCGCCATTTAACAAAAGGAATATTAAAATTGGTAAAGTTGAAGCGGCTGATACTGTTTGTGAACTTAATAGTTTTGAAACGCTCCACCCACCATTCAAAAATCAGGTGCGCCATAAACACTGCTGTAAACAAGGTCATGATCACACCGATATTCAGTGTGGTAGCATAACCAAGCACAGGCCCCAATCCGAAATAGGCGAGAATCAACCCTGTAATAAGCGTTGTAAGGTGCGTATCAAATACAGCTGAATATGATTTTAAGTGACCATCACCAATAGCTTTGGCAAGATTTTTACCCCTCTCTAATTCTTCCTTTATTCGTTCATGAATCAGTACGTTCGCATCCACTGCCATACCCATCGTTAGTACAATACCGGCAATACCCGCAAGTGTAAGAGTAGCTCCCAATGAAGCCAGCACGCCAATAATAAAGAACAGGTTGAAGAAAAGGGAGATGTTGGCAATGATACCCGATGTGTTGTAGTAGAAAACCATGAATGCCAGTAAGGCAATAAATGCAATCACGATAGACCTTAGGCCTGCCGCAATTGATTCTTTACCTAATGAAGGACCAACCACATCTTCAGCAATGATCTTTGCAGGAGCAGGCAATTTACCCGCTGTAAGAATATTTGCAAGATCTTTTGCTTCGTTGATATCAAAGCCACCCGTAATTGAAGAACGGCCATTTGGAATTTCTCCATTCACACGGGGAGCAGAGTAAACATAGTTATCAAGAACAATGGCGATGTGTTTGTTGATGTTTTTGCTTGTCATCACCTTCCAGATCTTGGCGCCTTCAGCGTCCATGGACATGGAAACTTCAGGGCTGCTGTTCTGATCAATATCCTGTCTTGCATCATTCACCTTGTCACCTTCCAATGGTGCTCTAGCTGTTCCTACCTGCATCTTAATGGCATACAAAGCATACACATTGCTCTTTTCATCAGTCGATTTAGCACTCCACAGGAATTTCACATCCTTCGGGAAATTCGCACGCACAAAATCCTTTGCCAGGTATTCATTCACTTTGGAAGTATCCTTTCCAAGTGAATACCCGATTACAGGACCGGGAGCAAGTGCTACTTTATCATCTGCTGTACGGTAAATATTGGGTTGTAAGATGGAGGTGAGCGGATTGTCTTTCGCCTGGTTTTTTGCAGCTTCAGCAGCAATGGCCAGCGAATCAGGTTTAAACAAATTACTGTCAGGCCCGGCAGCAACTGTACCTGAATCATTATCTGCTGTCAGCAGCGGATTCGCATCAGAAGAAGCAGGAGTGGAGGAAGTTAAACCGCTTGAAACGTTTGTGGTATCTGTTGCATTCAGGCGATTTTTTAAGGTGGTATTTGCCGCATCCAGGTATTGAATGAAGGAAGGGTTATCGTAAGTTTCCCAGAATTCCAATACTGCAGTTGCCTGCAATAATTTGCGAACGCGAACGGGATTATCTACTCCGGGCAGTTCAACCACAATTCTGCCTGTGGATTGCTGTGCAGTAATATTCGGCTGTGTAACACCAAACTTATCAATACGGGACCTTAAAATGTTAAAGGTTTTATCGAAGGCACCATTTGATTCTGTGCGTATAAAGCTTATAACTTCATCGTTGGTGGAATTAAATTTCACCTTATCCTGGTTGTCGCGTGTCCCGAATATCGAGGCGAGCTTTCCTTCAGGAGCTACTTCATTCCATGATTGCTGAAAAAGGCTCACAAAATCTGCCTGTACCTGTGTTTTTTGCTTCTGTTTTGCAAGTGCAAGTGCCTTATTAAAGGTAGGATCGGGGCTGTTATCTGTCAAAGCTTTGATAAGGTCTTCAGTAGAAACCTGGAGCACTACGTTCATGCCACCTTGTAAGTCAAGACCAAGATTCAATTGCTGATCCTTACAATCCTGGTAAGTGTATTTGGCTATACCGAGGTTGAAAACTGTTTGGTTTGAAACTGAATCCAGGTATCCTTGTCTTTTCTTCCTTATTTCCAGCAGCACGCTATCTTTTATAAAAACAGCATTGGGAGTATTTAGAGTAGTTAAAGATTCCAGTGATTTACCATTTAATACAGCAGCTTCTGCTAAACTGGTTGCCCTGTTTTCTACTCTGTTGGTAACAAAATTGAAGGATAGCTGGTAAATACAAATCAGGATCAACGCTATTGAGAAAAACGTGACCAGGCCTTTTCCGCGCATGATTATGAGGGTTTTAGAAAAAATTAAGGCTGCAAATATAGAAATTTATCGGGGAGTTACAGGGGAATTTTCAAAGAAGCCGAATAGGCCTGTTTTTATGCTAATGATAAATGGAGTTGGTGAATGGTACTGTCAAATATACTGGGTCCGGATAGTTTGAATAGTTTGAATGGTTTTAAATGTTTGGTGAGTTGACTGCCCCTCTTCAGTCTCGTGTCTCCTTTCTATCGTCTAAGTTCTCTCGGCCTGGGTCTGCATCCTACTTCCTTCCCACCTCAAATTACCTGCAACACAAATCCCTTCAGATAATTAGTCTCTTCAATGTTCCATACAATCGGATGATCCTTTGCCTGGGAGAGAAACGCAACCTGGCGAATGGTTTTTCCGGAGTCGAACGCCGCCTGGGCAATCATATCAAAAAATAACCCGGGCTCCATAAAGTGAGAGCAGGAAAAGGTAAGCAGGAATCCTCCCTTCCGGATCAGTTTCATCGCGCGCAGGTTAATCTCTTTATAACCTCTTCCTGCAGCTTCAAGACCCGCGCGGTTTTTTGTGAAGGCAGGAGGATCAAGGATCACGATGTCAAATTGCTTTTTCTCTTTTGCCCAAAGGGGAAGAAGGTCAAAGGCATTGGCAGCTTCGAAACTGCAGACACTTCCGAATGCATTTAGGGCAGCATTTTCAGTAGCCTGGGCAACAGCAGCTTCAGAAACATCCAATCCCAATACACTCTTTGCCCCGAATTTTGCAGCGAATAAAGAGAACGAACCGGTGTAACAAAAGCAGTCCAGCACTTCTGCACCAGCAGCAATGTGCTGCAGTGCCTGCCGGTTTTCTTTTTGGTCGAGGAAGAAACCGGTTTTCTGACCATTCTCTACATCGATCAGAAATTTTACTCCTTGTTCCTCCAATTGAAATTTGGTAGGAAAAGGCTCTGAAAGAAATTTTTTCTGCTCCTGCATTCCTTCTAATTTTCTGACAGGAATATCATTGCGTTCATAAATACCTTTAGGTGAAAACAATTCCTGCAGCACTTTGGCAATGGTGTTTTTCCAGCGATCCATACCAAGCGATAAAGTTTGCACTACAAAATAGTCCCCGAATTTATCGATGATCAATCCCGGCAGGAAATCCGATTCACCGAATACCAGCCTGAAATTTTCTTTATAGCCTAATTTATGCCGGTATTCAAGGCATGCTTTAATCTTGTTGTTGAAAAAGGCCTGGTCAATTATTTCCTGTTCATCACGGGTGAGCAAACGCACGGTGATCTGCGATTTGGCATTGTAATAGCCACGGCCGACAAAGCGGTTTTTGGAATCCACCACCTCTACTATTTCTCCGGCATCAATTGCTGCCGATACACTTCCGATCTCGTTCCCATACACCCACGGATGTCCGGAGAAGATGCGCTGGTAGTTCCCTTTTTTTAATGTTATTTTCGTCATTTGATGGTTGTTAGGTTCAGGTATCAGGTATCAGGTATCAGCGCCAGTTTCAAATTCATTCAAACTTTTAAATCCAAATCACACATGAACGGGTATCTTTTTTCTTTTACTGCTTTTTTACTGGTAATTATTTTGGCAGATCAGTCTTCCTGCAATCAAAAGGCAGTTGCTGCAGGCACCGGAATTTTCCCATTGGCAGCAGGTAATTACTGGGTGTACCGCGATTCTGTTTTCACGGATGGTGTACTTACAACAGTGACCAATGATACGGATAAAATTGTGAGCACGTCGGATTGGAATGGAAAAACCACGTACACTTTTGCTGATGGAAAAGAATGGTATTTGAGTGGCGACACCATTTACCAATTGAGCCGTCAGCGGACTAGTGTGAAATTTCCTTCACCGGTATTTATGGCGACAGAAAAAGAATCCAACTTTAATTATGTGTTTGGTGGTGATGTAGTGATTCAGAAAACAATCGTAAAGCTTCCTTCCTGCTCGGAAGGAAAATGGCAACCCAAATCCTGTTACAGGGTCGCTGACCATTGCGGAGGTTACTTAATCGTTGGCTATGGTGTTGGAATTCTACGGGAGCAAACTTCAGAATGTTTTTCGGGAAAGAACAATTATACTTCAAGAACATTGATCGATATGAACGTAAAATGAAAATGGTCAAACCGTATACGGTTTAATGAGTATAAGGTTTGACCACTTCAAAAATGATTGCTGGTTAGTTTTTCATCAGCTTCATTACCTGGACGGTACTTCCTGATGATTCAATTTTAACAAAGTAAACACCTGAAGGCAGGCTCTTTCCAACTTCTGTGGTTTCGTGTAGCACAGTATGGTTTTCAAGTAATTTTCCTGTTAAGTCAAAAACTTTGACTGTGCCATTTTCCAGTGAAAGAGCTCCTGTATTTATCAAAAAATAATCTGTTGCAGGATTGGGAAATACTGTGGCAATTGCTTCAGTATTTATTCCTTTGCACGTAACATTTACAACAACAGCTTTCGACGTCTTCGTACAACCGGTATTTGTTTTTGTGACTTTGCATTTATAATTCCCAGCTGCACCTACTAAAAGTGTCGGATTTGTTGCGCCCGGAATATTGCTGTTTCCATTCTTCCATTGATAAGTTTGATTGTTTGCAGTTGTTACAGAAAGCAACACGGTTTGTCCTGAACAGATGTTAACCGGACCGGTTGGTGTTACATTGGCTTTTGGCTTTTTATTTACTGTTACTGCAATGGCGTTGGATATGGCTGAACTGCCACAGCTATTGGTAGCTACAAGAGTATAAGAACCTGTAGCTGCTGCGTCATTAGTAGGGTTAGTGGCGCCGGAGATATTTACTCCGTCAAGCTTCCATTGAAAAGAACTGAATGTTCCAGCTGAACTTTTTGAAAGGGTTACTGAACTTCCCTTGCAAAAGGTTGTAGGGCCACCTGCAGAAATTGAAATGGAAGGGGTAGGACATACCACTGTAAAATTGCCAAGCATGGTGGTTGGATGAATATTGCATTTGTAGTTATAGGTACCTACAACGGCTGGCACATAAATGAATGACTGGTTAGAAGAATTTATCGATTTATTCCAGGATGCTGCTCCAACGGGAAGAGTAGTGGAAGTGGTAGTATGATCTCCATTCACCCATTTCCAATTTACAGTGTCACCCAGGTTAATGGTCATGCTGGATGGACTAAAGGAAAAATTTTGAACGGTTACGATATGCTTGGTGGCACTCGCGTTAAAGTTGACTGCTGAAATGAGCGCAATAGCGAATAGTATAATTCGCATTAAAAATTTGTAACTGTTTTTCATAAGTTTTTTGTTTGAGGGAGTGAAGAATAAAAATTAAAAGTATCGAATTTTTTCTATTCAGAAGAGCGGTGTTTAAATGATAATGGAAATTTAAGATATACGTGGGTATCTCAGGGAAAATATTTCCTTAAAATACATACTCCGTGTTTATGGTTGGTCGCGCGCATCAGAGTAGCAAAAAATAAAAGGGCGCACCACGGGGAAGATCCACCCTTTTATTTTTTAAATGAATTGCTGTTAATTTTTTATCAGCTTCAGCACTTGGGTTGCATGGCTGGGGATCTCTATTTTAGCAAATTAAATTCCTGATGGCAAAATCTTTCCCACTTCCATTGTTAATTGTGGAGGTTTTGAGATAACTTATACTAAATTCTTCGGTTCCGGTGGAAGATCTATTAAAAAGTTCTCCCTTCATTGTTG
>JBDSEW010000188.1:0-4224 GCA_039919825.1 Chitinophagales bacterium
ACGTGCCACCATGTCTTCAATCACTTTCCGCAGAAAAAGGTTTACCCGTGGTTCTATCCTGAACCCCAGGCGGAAATCGATGCGATAGGCAAGGTTCGATTCCAGCGTATCCACCTCGTATTCCTTGGTATAGGGTTCATCAATTACATCTACATGCACAAACCAATAAGTATCGGCCCGCTTAGGTTGTTTGTTGAAGATGGAAAAGAAAAATTTTGATTCAATCTGTGAAGGATAATTGGCACTGGTCATAAAAATTACGTGCGATGCATATTTCGGAATGCTCTGGTCTTCACTAAGCTCTGCGAGTTTCGGAAGCAGGTCTTTCATTTCATCAAATTCAAGGAAACGGTTTTTGATCTTGCGTGCCTTGAACCAGGAATACATTACAATGACAAATGTGAGGGCAGCAATAATCGCCACATAACCACCATGCGGAAATTTAATGAGGTTGGCTACCAGGAAACACAATTCAATACACAGAAACGTGATTCCAATGGCCAGCGTAATAGTATAAGAACCTCTTCGGACATAGGAATAGGTGCTGATTAAAATAGTGGTTACAATCATGGTAAGGTTGATGGCCAGGCCATAGGCAGCTTCCATGTATTTGGATTCGCCGAAAAACAACACTACTCCGATGCAACCCACATAAAGTATCCAGTTAATCGCAGGCACATACAATTGTCCGCGCTGGTTGGTGGGATGAACGACACGCACCTTTGGCCACAGGTTCAGCCGCATAGCTTCATTAATGAGTGTAAAGGCACCAGTGATCATTGCCTGGCTTGCGATCACTGTTGCGATGGTGGCAATACCAATTCCGAAGATCAGGAACCATTCGGGCATTATACCATAGAATGGGTTAGAGATGGGTAATTCATCTCTTTTTAATCCCTGGTATTGCATCAGCCAGGCAGCCTGGCCGAAATAGTTAAGCAGCAGGCAGACTTTCACAAATATCCAGCTTACACGAATGTTAACTTTTCCGCAGTGACCCAGGTCTGAATAAAGGGCATCAGCGCCTGTGGTACAAAGAAATACGGCACCCAGCAGCCAGAAACCTTCAGGATATTCAGTCAATAACCGAAAAGCATACATGGGATTGAGTGCCTGGAGGATTTCGATGTGATCGATAATTTTTCTTCCCCCCAGCACTCCCAGCATCACAAACCAGATCAGCATAATAGGACCAAAGGAACTTCCCACGATACGGGTGCCTGCTCTTTGGATAAGGAAGAGCATGGTAATGATGAAGATGACGATAGGAACGGTGTTGATCTCATCGTTGAGGTTTCGCAACCCTTCCACCGCCGACGAAACGGAAATAGCTGGTGTGATCATTCCATCTGCAAGCAGCGTTGATCCACCGATGATGGCGGGAATTACCAGCCACTTGGCTCTTTTACGAACTAGTGCATACAATGCAAAAACGCCACCCTCTCCTTTATTGTCTGCCCGCAAAACCAGCAGGATGTACTTGAAAGAGGTGATGAGTGTAAGCGACCAGACAACACAGGAAATGACCCCATAGATAAGGTCTTTGGTGATGGCTCTTTCGCCTATAATGGCCGACATCACATACAATGGAGAAGTACCAATATCTCCGAAAACAATTCCGACGGTGATTAATAGCATCCCTACGGATAGACGGGATACTTTATGATTACTGCCCACACATTGAATTTAATGCAAAGTTAGTGTGATTGTAATGAAAATTAACAGTACTGTTAAAAGTATCTTATTGAAAGATTCTTACTACTTCCAGTTTCTATACAAAGTGGAATATGGGGACGGAGGCTCAGCACTGATCTTTTGAAAGCTTATTGCTTTATAGCAGGATGGAATCTCAACTTACCTTTAAGCTATCTCAAAATATTCCTTTAAGGCCGTCATGCTGAATTTATTTTCCGAAGGATCCTGTGGGCAGCATCTCTCTATGTTAAGAACATGAGGCTGTCTCAAAAGGTCCGGAGGAGCCCGTCATGCCGAATTTATTTCGGCATCTGCTCTCTTTGGTGAACAGATCCTGAAACAAGTTCAGGATGACTTCAAGACTTTTGAGACAGCCTCGACCCTGACTATTTTGAAATAGCTTACTTCCTAAAAATGATAGGTGATACCGGTATTTATGCCAAACCAATATGGATGCATTTCTACCGGAATATCCTTTAAAGTAATACTGGAAAGATAGTAGTGGAACTGAAAACCCGCTACCAGTGAAACGCGATCTGAAATCAAACGATGGTAATTGATACCGGTTGCCGTTGTTAATTGGTAAGCATGAAAAACAGGAGGATTCTGTTGATTGCCCAGCAGGGAGTTATTGTGAAGAGCTGACTTATCATAACCTTCAGCAGAAAGCGTATAGCTGATAAAATGAGATACTCCCATACCTGCAAAAACTGAGATTGAATTTTTGCGGTCATTGTAAAAATGCCATTCGCCATTCACAGAACCATCGAGCCAGTTATATCTTGTAGTGGTTTCAATGTTTCCGGTAGAAAACTGGTAGTTGCCCGCGTTGGATGTTACTCCGCCAGTGCCTAACCAGGTTGCTGTGTCGCTAAACATTTCAAAAGTGCCTGCCTGCAGGAATGAATTTCTTTCACCTGTTTGTGTAAAATGAATACCAGCATTCACTGAGAATCTTTTGGAAATATCAAACTGACCGATTATTCCTGTTGAAAATCCAATAAGAGGTTTACCGGAAGCCCGGCTCAATTTTGAAACGGAATCTGCAAATGCTACATCTGCAGCTGTGGAAGCGAGGGCGAGATTTTGAGTACCATATTTTATATAGGAAATCAATGGAATCACTTCGGCCCTGATACTGAAACGAGACGTAGCCGGACTTCCTTCCTGGGGAATTAACGAAGGATGATGCACTGAAGTAAAGGCAATGTTTTGAGGTGTATCAGAAAAAGGAATCAATGGAATCACATCATTATTTAATGTGGTCATTTCTTGTTCACTGTTCCTGTTTTCAACAGCAGGGAAATTAGTATCTGCCATTTCGGATGTAATGGTGGATTTGCTGTTTTCTGAAGTGCTATTCGAAGGTCTGTTAGCAAGGCTTATTTTATTTGCGGTATCGTTACCGATAGATTTATTAAGAGGAATGGCACTCTTTACAAAGGGTGAATTGTTTTCCTCTGCAATTGCTTCCTGAGCATTCGTCCCAGGCTTATTTTCATCAGCAATTTTTGCACTAGTAGTTTTCTCTTTCGCGGTAGCAAGATCTTTTATAACGGGCTGCTCTTTTTCTACAGGTGCATCACTGATGATGACGGGTGTTATTGAGTTACTTGTGGAAACGGAACTATTCATAAAATACCAGGCAGTAGTTCCAGTGCCAAGTAACAATCCTACAGCTGCGGCCCACAGCCAGAGGAATCTGCGCTTCCGGTTATTGCGTTGCAAAGAGATTTTCACATTTGCCCATACGTCGTCAGAAGGCTTCAAACGGAAGTCTGCTGATTTTTGCCGGAGCTGCTTTTCAAAACTATTTTCCAGATCCTGTTCTTTCATTGCCTGATCCTATTGAATGCAGATGAGTTAATTTTTTTAACAACCATTGTTTCGCACGTGCAAACTGCGACCTTGAAGTGCTTTCTCCAATATCGAGCAGTTCACCAATCTCTTTGTGAGAATAACCTTCTATTGCATACAGGTTCAGCACTGCACGATAGCCGGGAGACAATTGCTGAATGAGGTCCATCAGTTCCGCGTTTTCTATCCGTTCGAGTGCATCCAGCTCTGCCGCTGATTCTCCCCGGGCAATAGTGATCTCAAATTCTGCCCTGAAGTTTTTCTGACTCTTGATGTAATTGAGCGCTGTCGTGACCATGATGCGCCGAACCCATCCTTCCAGTGAACCATCACCGCGGAAATCTTTAAGGTACCGGAATGCGCGGATGAACCCTTCCTGCAAAACATCTTCCGCTTCATGTGTATTCTGAACATAGCGATAGCATACCCCAAGCATTTGTGGGGCAAAGCGATCATACAATTGTTTCTGAGCCTGCGAATCGCCTGCGAGGCAGTGATTCACCAGCTCGAGGTCTGGATTCATATGAACAACTTTCGCCAGTGCAATTTTTGGAAGGTAGACAGCGGGCCTGGCGGGAATGCTGCAAGCCAAAATTAAAGTTTAAAAATGGTAGAATATAAATGATCGCTGGTTGAGAATAAATAGTGCAGGGTTTTGTAGCCTGCACTACT
>JBDSEW010000201.1:0-3071 GCA_039919825.1 Chitinophagales bacterium
TGTAGTGAAGGTGAAGTCCTGATCGAGGATAGCACAATCCTTTTCCTCTTCTAAATTCCAGCACAAACGCAACCAGGGAAGGAAAAAACGATGCAGGCACATAAAAGTACTGACCGGATTTCCCGGCAGGGCAAAAACCAGCAGTCCGTTTTCATGTCTTCCAAACCAGAATGGTCCGCCGGGCCGCTGCTTCACTTTATGAAAAAGTTTTTTTACTGCCAGGTCTGCAAGTGCTTTAGGTACATAATCAAACTTACCTGCTGAAATCGCCCCGCTGATAATTACCACATCGTATTTATCAAGGCAGTTCCTGATTTCCTCCCGTGTGATATCCGGATCGTCAGGCACGCGAAGCATATCAGGATTCAAATGGTACTGCTGCAATACAGCCTGCACTGCGTAGTTATTAGAACGCCGTACTTTAAACGGCGATGGTGTTTCATGCACTTCCACCAATTCATCTCCTGATGAAATAATAACGGTACGTGGAAGTTTTTTCACCAGGAGTTCCGTCTTACCAGTTGCAGCCGCCATATTGATGACAGCAGGCGTTATAAACTGATTTGCTTTACATACTATCTCATCCAGCTTCCTATCCTTCCCTTTGAAATGAATGTTTTGCGATGGAAAAACTGAATTAACAAGTAAGGTTGCTAGGCCACTATTGATCTCTAAATCCTCATAACGAATGACTGTATCAACAGTAGAAGGCAATGCAGCACCAGTCATAATTTCAATGCACTCATCATCATTGTCAATTTCATGCGGATAATCTCCTGCTGCCTGCACCGTAATAATTTTGAAAGCTCGTATTCCCTTTTCAAATGCCCCATAGCGGAGCGCAATGCCATCCATTGTAACACGGTTATAAGGTGGGAGGTCGCGATCTGCAAGAATATCTTCGGCAAGCACACGTCCCAATGAAGTTGTAAAAGGAATTGTTTCGACCCCAAAGTCCTTCGTATTGGAGAGAATGATCTCTTCTGCTGCTGCAACAGTGATCATAAGAACATTTTTATTGCAATGAAACCTAAATGGATTATAGGCTGCACTTTTAATGGCGGGTCTGCCAGGAATAGCATTCTCTCACTGGCAACTTCTTTTTGCAAGTTTCCGCGAATGCTTTTAATTACTTTTCTTTTCCTTTTTTTCTTCCTTCTTGAAATAGCCACGCAATAAAAAATTGTGCTGCATTGCTTCCAGGTTTTCATTCAATTTCTGCGAACTTATTTCAAGATTTTTAATCGTTGTTTTTACACTTGCTCCCGACTCTTCATCACTAAGCAGTACCCCAACAGGGCTGTTGGGATCGCTGCTTGCATCTTTCAAATTGTCAACTACCTCGGCAGCTGAAGTCGCAACCTCCTTTAGCTGCGAGACAGTTGCCCTCAAACTTTTGAATACCATTGTATCGGTAACAAGGTCATTGGCCAATCCTCCCTTCTGCTGCAACTTTGCAGTGTACGATGAAAGATCTGCAGTCAGTTTTTTGGCATTTTCAGAAGCCTCATTAAGTGTTGAGGTTGCTGCTGCAAGGTTATTATAAAGTGCTTTATCATTTAATAATTTTCCAAGCGTACCATCGCCTTCCATGATCTTTTTACCAATTTCCTTAAAATCGGTAGTGATGGTTAAAATGTTTTCATTGTTTTTTTGCAATGTATTGATCATATCTTCCGTACTGAATGTTTTTTCCACGCTCAATCGATCCCCCTCTTCAATTGCAGGAGCATCCTCAGTGCCTCCGTAAATTACAATGATCTTGCTGCCTATCAGTCCGTCAGAACTGATCTTTGCTTTCGCATTTTTCCGGATGAAAGGTTGCGACTTTTCATCAATATTCATCACAACAAGTACCTGTGACTTGTCATAAAAACTCATATCCTTTACGGTCCCGATTTTTACACCGGAGAACCAGATATTATTTCCCTGCTGCAATCCACCTACATCATCAAACACTGTCGTTATCTCCACCTTTTTTGTGAAGCTTTTATTCAAGCTTCCAATGGCAAGAATACCGGCAATAAGAAAAGCCAGTCCAATGAAAATGAATATGCCAACAATTACTGCGCGTTTATTACCTGTTACTTTCATTGTTATTGGATAAAGTTATAATCAAAAAAACTTTTTACTCTTTCATCTGAGGAACTAAAAACATCTTCAAAGCTTCCTTCGCGCAGAAATTTACCATCCAGCAGCATTGCCATGCGATCGCCGGTGGCCTTTGCGCAAGTGAGGTCATGCGTAATGATGATCGAACTGGTATGATAACGCTGCTGCACTTCATTGATCAATTCGTTGATCTCATTACAGGTTATCGGATCCAGCCCTGCTGTCGGTTCATCATACATCATGATTTCCGGTTTCAGGATCAGTGTGCGGGCAATACCAATTCTTTTTCGCTGGCCGCCCGACAATTCAGAAGGCATTTGATTGATGGTTTTTTCAAGCCCCACTGCTTCGAGCACTTCATGGATCGCACTTTCAATCTCTGCGCTGCTTAAATTCCGCAGATTTCTGACTAATGGAAATTCAAGGTTCTCTCTCACTGTCATGCTATCATACAATGCACTGCCCTGAAATGAAAAACCAATTTTCAACCGCAAAGCCTGTAACTCTTTTTCAGTGAGCTGGTCGACATTCTTTCCAAGTACCATTACCGTTCCCTGATCAGGTTTTAGTAATCCTGAAATAATTTTTATCAAAACAGATTTACCTGAGCCAGAACGGCCAAGCACCACTACATTCTCTCCCTTAAATACATTCAGTTCTACGCCCCGCAAAACATGCAAATCACCAAAAGACTTATACAAATCCTTCAGCGAAATCACCACCTTATTCTTATCTATTACCTGGTTTACTTTGTGCACCGTTACTTCCTGTTTTTTATGACACTCTAATCCACGTAGTTACCTGAACAATTAAAATTTCCTCTATAAAAATAAAAAACATTGAAATGACTACTGATGAATTTGCAGCCCTACCAACGCCCTGTGTACCCTGCGTGGCATTGAACCCTTTGTAGCAACCAACAATGCCAATGGTAAATCCGTAAACAATCGCTTTAAACA
>JBDSEW010000258.1:0-2722 GCA_039919825.1 Chitinophagales bacterium
TGTGCGGTATCCCATGTTCTCCCATAGATGCGGTAGCTGAAGTGCAGGCCATTGCAAAATATATCTCACCTGTCGCCGGTGGGAGGGGTTGTGTGCGGGATGTGATGGAAAAGGTGATGAAGCTGCAGAGAAAGTGGCTGTGAACTATAAACTGTTAACGTGTTGTAAATAGAATTGATAAACCCAAAGCGGCTTCACCGCAGCCATTTAACAATTTAACCATAGAGCGATTCGTCAACTTCTTTTCTCTTTACATTTGCCGCAATTTCCTGTTAAATGAAAGGCATTATCTCTTTCCTACGGCTTATAAGATACATTAACCTGCTCTACATTGCACTTACGCAATGGTTGGTGCAGTATACTATTATAAAACCCATACTTGAACAGGGCGGAACAGCACCCACACTTGACCTGCTGCATTTTTCATTGCTGGTGCTTTCTACGGTGTTGATAGCAGCAGGAGGTTATGTGATCAATGATTACTTCGATGTAAAAATTGACGCGATCAACAAACCACGGCGCATCTTCATCGACCGTACGATCAAACGCCGGTCAGCGATGTTACTGCACCAATTCTTAACCGGTGCAGGTGTATTGCTCGGTTTTTATGTTGCGTGGAAAGCAGGTAATGTCAGGCTCGGATTTATTCATCCCATCGTGGCGGGATTGCTGTGGTTTTATTCTACCGGTTATAAAAGACAAATGCTGATTGGAAACCTGATCGTTTCATTTCTCACCGCATTGGTGGTGATGATCGTGGCTTTGTTTGAAAGAAAGCTCTTTCATCCTGAGAGTGCTACAGTAAATGCAGCAGCGTATACCATTTTTATACTGGTATTTTATTATTTCCTCTTTGCTTTTCTCATATCTATGGTGCGGGAACTGGTTAAAGATATGGAGGATGTGGAGGGTGATGAACAATACGGATGCAAAACTTTGCCGGTAGTTTTAGGGGTTCAGAAAACGAAGGGAGTTGTTTACGCTATAACAGCAATCATGATTGCATTTCTTATTTATTTGCAAATACGCCAGGGTGCCGGAGGTGATTTTATTTCGGTGCTCAATCTTTTTACCATGCTTGAGCTGCCGCTTGGTATTTCGATGTACCTGTTGTATAAAGCAGACTCACAAAAACAATTTTCACTGGTTAGCAGTGTGATAAAAATTGTGATGCTGATGGGTGTTTTGACCATGGTTTATTTTTATTACCTGATGGGGAAGTAGGAAAAGAAACCGGATCATAATAGCGCCGGTTTTGCCGCAAACATTTATCCATTTAGCATTTTTAACTGTTCAATTCACCATTCACCATTCACTATTCAGTATTTAAAAATACTTCCTCCAGCAAGCTGATAGCAGTGATATTGAGATTTTTTATGGCAAGCGGAATATCCCACGTGCTCTTGTCGCGCTTCTGCACATAGTTTGAAACAGTTCTCAATTGCAGGTATGGAATACTTTGGTTCATACAGCAATACATGAATGCGGCGCCTTCCATGCTTTCGACATCTGCCTGAAATTTAGAAGCCAGCCGTGCAATAGTTTCCTTCTTTCCGGATACGGTATTCATGGTGAGTCCCTTTGCCTGCGGAAGAGACTGAATAAGCGGGTAAACTGACTTCACAGGATTAACTATCCAGCGCTGTGAAAACGGAAAAGTATCCGCATCCACCAAATCCAGTTCAAAAGCATCCAGCATTGCTTCACCATCTTCTGCTCCAAAATCTCCAAATGTGTCAGCAATCACATTCACGGTAGTGCCGATTGAAAATTGTTTGTTGAAACTGCCACAGATGCCCAGGTTAATGGCAAGATCCCAATTATCCAATGGAAGCATTTTTCCAAGGTGAAATGCAGTAAAAACACTCCCGGGACCTGTGATCATCAATTCAATTGCATGTCGCCGTAGTTGGTTTTGTTCATCAATGTGAAGCAAGTGTTCTTCTAAAGGCTTGATCTCCGGTCGGGTGGCTGCAACAATCAGTATCTTCATGATCTAAAAATAGAATTTCCCGCCGTCTTGCTGCGAAAGGATAGCAGGCAAATAATATTCATAAATTTATTTCTTTAATGTTTCGACAAGCTCAACATGACCTCTCCCCGTCGGTCACCCTGAGCCTCTTTCGACAAGCTCAGGACAAGTTGTCGAAGGGTTGGAGAGGCATAGAAGAATTTTCAGATCATTTCAAAACAGCATCTAAAGTTCTGATGCTACTTCATTATTAAAATCCTTCCTCCTTGGATTATCTTTGTGGAAATTTTTTCAACTCAATGTTGTACCTCACCAGAAAGGAACACTTTAATGCTGCGCACCGTCTCTTCAATTCGAAATGGACTGATGAAAAAAATGAAGAAGTCTTCGGCAAATGTTCGAACAAGCATTTTCATGGCCACAACTACGATCTTTTTGTGACAGTGAAAGGAGAACCCGATCCTGATACAGGCCTTATTGTGAATGCAAAGGAACTGAGTGCCACCATTAAAAAAGCAGTAGTTGATAAACTTGATCATAAAAACCTGAACCTGGAGATTGGTTTCCTCGAAGGAATTATCCCCAGCACTGAAAACCTGGCGCGCGCAATCTGGCTGGAACTTGAGCCGCATATTCTGGGTTGTAGGCTCCATTGTGTTCGATTGTTTGAAACGGAAAATATTTTTGCCGAGTATTACGGCGAGTGAACAAAAGGCACAGAGGGTGGTTATGAGGTGATAGTTTAAATAA
>JBDSEW010000276.1:0-7733 GCA_039919825.1 Chitinophagales bacterium
CAGAAAGTTTACCGGCTTCCTGCTGACTCCCAATAAATTCAATTGCCTGAAGTGCAGCCGCTGTGCCGTCAACGCTACCATCATCCACCACTATAATTTCATAGTCCACAATTCCTTTCCTCACAAATTCCTGCAAACCGATCACCATTTGTGGAATCCGCTGTTCTTCATTGTAACAGGGAATTACCAGCGATATTTTAGCACTGATTTTAGAAAAGGGAGCGTTTTTTTTGGGTACCGCCATCTATAGATTTCCACTTATTGGAGGCGGAAAATTAACAGAAAAGATTTAGTAAAGGAACTTGCGGGAGGACGGAACCAGGAACCGGGACAGAAGAAAAAATGATTGGAGCAGACGAAACTGCTCATAGGTAATTAATTCCCAATTGATCAATTGCTTTTTAATTCAGACTGTAACATATCTATACTAATGGGAATTACTCCGGGATGTTCGCAAACCAGGCCACCGGCAATGTTTGCAAGATTGGCCGCTTCGGATAAAGGCATTCCGGAAGCGAGGCATAAAGTAATCATGGCAATAACAGTATCTCCTGCACCGGAAACATCAGAGATGTCGCGCTTGTGCGCGGATAAAATGCCGGATTCCTTTTTGGAGTGGAAGAAAATGCCATATTCTGAAAGTGTGAGAAGGGTAATTTTGTTTGAAAGGCGGTCCATCAGCTTATTGGACACATTAACCAATGATGATTCATTGATTTCATTTATTTCTGCGTTCAATGCCTCACGGATCTCCCTTAGATTGGGTTTGAAGAGGTCCATGTTTTTATAGGCGAAGAAATTTTTCTTCTTTGGATCCACAGCTGTCAGCAGCTTATGCTTCAGGCAATTGGATATCACGGCAGCAATCAATTTTTCAGTAAGCACTCCTTTATTATAGTCTTCAAAGATGAGTGCTGCAGGTTTTTCAATAGTTATTACGTCCGCGATTTTTTTAATGAGCCATTTTTCATCGTTTGAAATGAGATCGGAAGTGATTTCCGCATCATACCGGAGCATTTGGTGATTGCGGCTGAGTACACGGGTTTTTACAGATGTAATTCTGTTTTTTGAAGAAAGAATTCCCGTATCAGAAATTTTATTTTTTTTCAGAATGCGGTGAATTGACTTTGCGGCTTCATCATTTCCTGTTACTGAACAAAGAAGTGGAACAGCACCAAGTGACTTCAGGTTAAGGGCAACATTGGCAGCGCCACCAAGCCGTTCATCTCTTTCTTCAACCGTTACTACGGGAACAGGTGCTTCAGGTGAGATACGGTTCACGCTTCCGCGTATATAAACGTCGAGCATTACATCGCCCACTACGATTATTTTCAGACCCTTGAATTTTTTAATAATTTCCTTGATTTCCAAATCAGCAGGGATATGATGTCAAATTAACCTGGCCAATGCCACCTTTATTCTCTTCAGGGCTTCCATCAATTTTTCTTCTGAAGCCGCGTACGAGATCCTTATGCAATTCTCATCACCGAATGCTTTACCTGTTACGAGCGTGACGTGTGCATTATAAATAAGGTAGTTGCAAAAGTCATCGCCATTCATAATGATCTGCTCACCATGGGATTTACCAAAGAAGGAACTCACATCTGGAAAAACATAAAAGGCGCCTTCCGGATGATTGGTTTTTATTCCGGGAATATCGGCCAACATCTCCAATACCACGTTACGGCGTTTTTGAAATTGGGTAGTCATTTTTGCAGTCTCAGACTGGTCTGAAGTGATAGCAGCCAGGGCTGCACGCTGGGCAATGGAACAGGTTCCTGAAGTTATTTGTCCCTGCATTTTATCACAGGCTTTTGCTATCCACAATGGAGCGCCGATGTAACCTACTCTCCATCCTGTCATTGCATACGCTTTGGAGCAGCCATTTACTACCACTACGCGGCCAATCATGGATTCAAACTGTGCAATGCTTTCATGTTTACCATTAAAGGTGATGTGTTCATAAATTTCATCTGAGATCACAAAGATGCCTGGATGTTTTGAAAGTACATCAGCAAAAGCCTTCAGCTCATCTTTGGTGTAAACTGTTCCTGAAGGATTACAGGGAGATGAAAAGCAGAAGATTTTTGTGCGCGGACTGATCGCCTCTTCCAGCTCTTTTGCGGTGATCTTGAAATTATTTTCTACGGTAGAAGGGATCACTACCATTGTTCCTTCCCCTAATTTTATTATTTCACGGTAACTCACCCAATAGGGACTTAAGAGAATCACCTCATCATCCGGGTTGAGCAACACCATCATCACATTTGCAATGGATTGTTTGGCGCCCGTGCTCACAATAATTTGTTCGGGAGAGAAATCGAGGTTGTTTTCACGTTTGAATTTTTCAGAAATAGCCTGCCGCAAATCGAGAAATCCGGCAACAGGAGGATATTTTGTAAAACCATCGTCAATGGCTTTTTTGGCGGCGTCGCCAATATGTTTGGGAGTTTGAAAATCTGGCTCACCCAGGCTGAGGTCGATGATATCAATTCCTTTGCTTCTTAACTCGCGGCTGAGCTTCGCCATCTGCAATGTCTCGGATTCGGCCAACTGGTTTATTCTGTGAGAAAGTACTTCCATGGAATAATTTTAACGCGGCAAAAATAGGAAAATCATTTAAGGCGATAATTGCTAAATGGGTACATAGTTAAATTGATGTAATTAATTTAGGGCAAAGACGCAAAGAGTATAGGAGTTGATACAAGGTGTTTTTTATTTTTTTAGCGCCTAAGCGGCTTGGCGTTGATTTAATTGTACTGCCAGAAATCACAAATTGTGGTAAAGCCTGAGAATTTGGGTTCTTGACAAATTGCATTTCCCATCTAAAAAATAGTATAAGCGCAAAGGCACAAAGGCGCCAAAAAAATAGCACGTTGATCCTTGGTGATTTTCTTAGCGTTTTGGCGCTAAAAAAACAAAACGCTAAGGTAAACGCTGATGGACTAAGCGCAATTTGTCATACACCTGAAAATTTATTCGGTTCCCACAACAAATTTCATTGATTATATTTGCACCCTGAAAATTGAGCCATCGGTTTAAGAAATGTTATCGCGGTAGAAAATACCGGTACACAAGGCGAGGTAGCTCAGATGGTTAGAGCGTCGGATTCATAACCCGGAGGTCGAGGGTTCAACTCCCTCTCTCGCTACAGTGGAATATGGAGTAGTTGGATTAATGCTGTATCCTTGATCTGCATTATTCATACTCTTGATTCAGTAATTTGAAATGGCTCCTGATTTTCAGTGGGCCATTTTTTATTTTGGAGTAACTCAGCGTTAAAAAATGGAACACGGATTACACGGGTTTGAAGGATGGGCGCGGATAAGTGGGAATAAGAAGAAATAGCAGATTAAATAAAGTAATATCGGTGAAAAGCTGCATGACGCGTCTGATCTGCGTTCTATTAACGTGACCTCACTTTTTGAAATAATGTGATCAAGAATAAAAAGCCATCATTACCGATACCAATAATTCATAAAACTTGAAATCACCGGCTATCAAAAAGCAATTCCTTCCCCTCACCATTTCTCCGGAGGAAGAAAAGATAATTACCTTGATGGGTGATTGTGCCAGGGAATTAAAGGTAGAGGCCTACTTGGTGGGTGGTTACGTTCGTGACCAGGTATTAAAGCGCACATCTAAAGATATTGATATAACAGTGATAGGAAGCGGGATCGATTTTGCAACTTATGTTGCAAACAAAGTAAATCCGCGCCCGGCTCTTGCGGTGTATAAAAATTTTGGTACGGCATTATTGAAGCATGAAGATTTTGAAGTGGAGTTTGTTGGCGCAAGAAAAGAATCTTATCGCACCAATTCACGTAAGCCAATAGTCGAAGACGGCACGTTACTGGAAGATCTCAGCCGTCGTGATTTTACCATGAATGCGCTGGCTGTGAGCCTGAATGAAACTGACTATGGAATGTTACTCGACGCTTTTGATGGGTTGAAAGATATCAGCCAGAAAACCATTCGCACGCCACTTGATCCTGAGGTAACTTTTTCTGATGATCCGCTGCGTATGATGCGGGCCATCCGCTTTGCTTCACAATTAAACTTCCGCATTGAGGCGAACACCTTGCATGCTATTTCAAAAAATAAGGAACGGATAAGCATTATTTCCCAGGAACGCATCGCTGATGAATTGAATAAAATTATTGGTTCCAAAAAACCTTCTATTGGATTCGACCTGCTTTTTAAATGTGGACTTCTGAAGCTCATTTTTCCTGAATTCGAACGATTGTATGGTGTGGAACACCTGGAAGGAAAAGGACATAAAGATAATTTTTACCATACGTTGCAGGTGCTTGATAATGTGGCTGACCGTAGTAATGATCTCTGGTTGCGCTGGGCTGCGGTATTGCATGATATTGCCAAGCCAGACACGAAGCGCTTTGAAAAAGGGCATGGCTGGACCTTTCATGGTCATGAAGTGGTAGGAGCGCGAAATACTGCTGGTATCTTCAGAAAATTTCATTTGCCACTGAATGACAAATTGCAGTTTGTTCAAAAGATGGTACTCCTTCATTTGAGGCCTATCAGTTTATCGAAGGAACAGGTAACCGATTCCGCCATGCGGAGGTTGCTTTTTGAGGCAGGAGAAGATATTGATTCATTAATGATCCTTTGTGAATCAGACATCACTTCGAAGAATGAAAACAAGGTTCGGAAATACCTGCAGAATTTTCAATTGGTTCGTGAAAAAATGGTAGAAGTGGAAGCGAAAGACCAGATGCGTAACTGGCAACCACCCATCACCGGTGAGCTCATTATGAAGACCTTTAATCAGCCGCCCGGAAAGGCCATTGGCATCATTAAAGATGCGGTACGTGAAGCAATTCTTGATGGAAAAATTGCAAATAATTATGAGGAAGCGTTTAACTTTATGGTGGAGAAAGCAAAAGGAATGGGATGGATGGCGGTAACAGAAAATTAATCGGATGGTATTGCTTCCCTTTCAGTTTATTGGTTTCTTTGCAACGACAAATAAATTGAATCTTTCAAAAACGAATTCGTGGCATGACGATTTATAAGTTCAGGGTAATGTATGAAGACGATGACAGCATCTTTCGTGATGTGGAAATAAAACCATCGCAAACCATCAGCGATTTTGAATCGGTGATTGTTTCTTCCTACAATTTGCCGGCGAATTCCACAGGTCAGTTTTATAAAAGCAATGATAGCTGGCACCGCGTAAAACAGTTGCTGATTGTTCCGATAACTGATGAAAAGAAGGGGAAAGCTAAAGCAAAGGCACAAACGCTGCCTATGTTAGTAGCTTTTATCGACGACCCGCACCAGAAGTTTATTTATGAATACAAAGGCAGCCAGGAATTTGTTTTCCTGATTGAACTCATGTCGCTTACCGGTAATGAAAAGCCGACCGTTATTTATCCGGTATGCGTGCGTCAGCAAGGCCCATCACCTTTTAAGAAAGAGGAACTTGTAGCACATTACAGCAAAGTTGCTGATGATGGTGACCAGGAAGAACACCGCGTGGATGATGAAGAAGATGACCTTGACAGCATGGGTAAAGAAGGAGAGGAAGAAGATTTAGCAGTAGAAGATGAAGTAGGGGCGGAAGCGGAAGATGAAACGGTGGAGGAAGCAGTAGATGATCTCGAAGAAACTCCGGAAGAATCAGAATCAGAAGCAGAAGAATTTACTGAGGAAGATTTCGGCAATGATTTCACTGACGGCGACGAGAAAGATTAGTACCTAATCATTATTCCAGATACAGCATATTGTGAAAAAAATCCTGGTCGCTATCGTTGGACCAACAGCGGTTGGAAAAACGAAAGTGAGTATCAGGATCGCCAGTCATTTCAACACTGAAATTATTTCTGCCGATGCTCGGCAGTTTTATAAAGAAATGAATATTGGCACTGCCACTCCTACCATTCCTGAATTGAAGCAAGTCATCCATCACCTTATCAATCATCTTTCGGTTACACAACAATACAGTGCAGGTGATTTTGAAAAGGAAGCACTTGCAAAACTTGAGGAGTTGTTTTCACATAATGATGTAGTGGTTGTTACCGGTGGTTCCGGACTTTTTATTCGTGCATTGCTGCAGGGATTGGATGTTTTTCCGGAAGTAAGTGATGCAGTTATTGTTGAATTGGATCGCTTGTATGAGTTGCACGGACTGGAATCACTGCAAAAATTATTGAAGGATAAAGATCCAGATTATTACGAGGTGGTTGATCAGAATAACCCCCAGCGCTTGTTAAGGGCACTGGCCGTTTGTATTTCCAGCGGACAACCCTATTCGACTTTCCGAAAAACAAAACCTGCGCACCGAACTTTTGTTCCACTACTAATCGGACTTGAGCTGGATCGAAAAGTTTTGTACCAGCAAATTAATGAACGTGTTGACAGAATGATGAAGGATGGTTTGCTGGAAGAAGTGAAATCATTGAAATCCTTCGCACATCTCAACCCGCTTCAGACGGTAGGTTACCAGGAATTATTTGACTACCTCGATGATAAATCATCATTAACGGAAGCAGTTGATCTGATAAAGCAGCATACCCGCAATTACGCGAAACGGCAAATGACCTGGTTTAGAAAGGAAAAGGATATTACCTGGTTTCATCCTGATCAGGTGGGGGAAATAATAGCGTTTATTGAAGGGGAGATGGGCGAGAGGTGAATGCCGAATATTGAATGTTGAATATTCAATATTCAATATTCACAGGGCAATTATATGAATGGATAATGGTGAATTATGAATGGTGGAATGAATACTAACTGATACCTGAAACCTGACACCTAACCTATGAAGCAGATTGGAATTTTGTCGGACACACATGGGTACCTGGATCCTGCCATATTTGAATATTTTAAGGAGTGTGATGAGGTGTGGCATGGAGGGGATTTTGGAAGAGGAATAGCGGATGCTTTGCTTGAATTTAAACCATTGAAAGGGGTGTTTGGAAATATTGACGGGGAATCCATCCGGCAGATTTTTCCGGAAGATCTTTTGTTTGCGTGTGAAGAGGTGAGTGTGTTCATTACTCACATCGGAGGTTATCCCGGACATTACGAAGAACGGGTGAAGGAGATCCTTCAAACGCAGCAACCGGATTTATTTATTACCGGCCACTCACACATTCTTAAAATAATGCGGGATCCTAAATTGAATAACCTGTTGCACATTAATCCTGGAGCAGCGGGAAGAAGCGGCTTCCATCAAGTGAGAACGATGGTGAGGATGAAGATTGATGGGAAGAGAATGTATGATGTGGAAGTGATTGAATTGGGGAAACGGAGTAGTGTTTGAATGAATGGATTTGGCGCCAGCACGCAAAGGCGCAATGAAAATGAAAGGATCAGCATCAAAATTATTTAATGTCCTGCAGGTGTCGTGTTTACCTTACTTTTAACAGAACCACAAATTCATTTTACATTCACCGATGAGAAGACGTGTTTTTTTATTGGTGCTGAATTTGTTTTCACTCGGCGGATATGCTGTAACGATCAGTGGATTGGTGACGGATGAAGTCAATCATCCTTTACCTTATGCAAACGTTTATTTAAAAGGAACTACACAGGGTGCAACAACCAATGCAGAAGGACAATATTCAATATCACTGCAACCAGGCAATTACCAGTTGGTATTTTCCTATGTGGGATACCTGCAGGTAATAAAAAATGTTACAGTAGAAAATGTGCCGGTTCAATTGAATGTCCAGTTGCAACCGGAGCGTATAGAACTGAAGGAAGTA
>JBDSEW010000261.1:0-2827 GCA_039919825.1 Chitinophagales bacterium
CTGATAAACCAGTTTAGCGTGAAAAAGAAATAAAGTAATGGCATGTACAACTGTTGCAGTCTGTGATAGGGCTCATACTTTTCCTGCTGCGAGAGTCGCACCAATCCTGATTGCTCAATATCCAAATCCCATCCAACTATGTTCGGATACGGATGGTGCATTTGTAAATGTCTTTTACGCCAGAAGTAAGAACTGGTGCCGGACCATTCCAGCCAGTGGCCTGCAAATTCATTCTGCCACTTGCGTGGAAACAGGGCCCCGTGCATGGATTCGTGTACTACATTTAAAAAAATAAGCGAGTTGCAGATACCCAGAACGGCATAAAAAATAAAAACCTCTGTTGCAGATGAAGCAGTCATCAACATAGCGATGTAACATGTGAAGTATGCTCCGAAAAATGCGAGCGCCTTAATGTGAGCGCCATGAATCCATTTATCTGATTGCGACTTCATGTAGACATTCACACGCCTGCGCAACGTAGCATAGAATCCATTTTCCTGTTCTTTCCGGTAAGAAATTTTTTTGTAACTCATAAAAAAAAATTAATTGATGGATGAATGATTAAAGCACACTATTAAAGTGCCATGGCACATTTTTTAAATTCCGATTGAATGATTCTGTTGGTGATGAAAGCGGGTACGATCTTATCGAGCAGCATGACCAGGCGATTCCATCGTCCCGGAATAACCACAGATTTTTTTTTCAGCAACTTTATGATGGCTTCCTCCGCCACTTGTTCGCAGGTGAGTGCGCTCGCCTGCGCAAACCAACCATGATGCTTCAACCGATTCGCTGCTTCAGGATTACTGATCACTCCACCCGGACATAACACACTTACATGAATGCCAGTGTCTTTCAATTCATGCCGGAGCGATTCAGAGAAGGTGATCACGAATGATTTTGTTGCAGCATAAACATCTTTGAAAGGCACGAAAAAAAATCCGCTTAGACTGCCAACATTGAAGATGTAGGCCTTCGGATGTTTCTTTAGTTCGGAGATTAATAGTCGCGTGAGCAGCGTGAGCGCAATCACGTTCAGTTGAATCTGTTTCTGATAGAATTCGGAAGAAAATTTTTCGAAGGCGCCAGTGCAGCCAATACCTGCATTATTGATCAGCATGTTCACAGATAACCGGTGGTGATGAATCCATTGCAGCACTGTTTCACATGCTCCAGCTTCTGTAAGATCCACTCCAAGGTGATAAACTTTCACGTGGTAGGTGGAACGCAGGTAATCAACCGTTGCCAGCAATTCAACTCCGGGCAGCGCTACTAATGCCAGGTTCATTCCACGCCGTGCAGAGGCTTCTGCCAGCGCCTTACCAATACCGGAACTTGATCCGGTGATTAAAGTGAAACAGTTTTCAGCGGATGTTTTCATAAGAAGTATTGAAAAATTTATCGTTTTCAGAAAGTAGTGATGGAGAGAAAGAAGAGGTCTCGCTTCGGGAACTGCGCCACCATTTTTTCCGGTGTGCGATCACAAAAAATTCGTAAGAGTTAGCAAAGGCTGCATGCAACAAGGCTGCACTGATCCAGGAGGTGGTGGCGATAGTAACTAAGCAAAGCACCACACCGAACGGACCAGAGCATATTACCTGCTTTATTCCGCGGTGAAAGTGAAGCACCGAGTACAGCATTACATTCATGATCATTGCTGCAGGCCATCCAACCAGTACTATGCAGGAGGAAAACAAAACACCACGAAACAGGTATTCATACGCGAACAGGTAAACAGTCCAACTGAGTTGGTTCTTCAACATCATCCACCCGTCCCAGTTTTTTCTTCTGATCAGTGGGTAACCTTTTCGGTTGGAAGCCTTACGGGTGGCAAAAAAATTAATAATTAATATAGAGGTGCAGCATACAGGAATTAAATAAAATCTGGTGATAGCGCCCATGAAAAAGAAAGCTGGTATTTCATTACCCTTCTTAACAATAAAAATCACAAAAGCCGGCAAAACCCCAAGGATAAAAGTTCCGCTCAGCCGCTCATACATTCGCCAGGCAAACGAAATGTTTTCTTCACCGTAAAATTTATTGATGAAAGATTTCACAGGTGATGAAAGCGCCAGCAAAAAATAACCTGACAATGCCAGCAGTGCAATGAGAGCAACCGTGACCGCAAAGAATGAAGGAGGCATCATAAGTTTTCAGTGAACTGATTTTAGTTTCAGAAAAACAGTGGACAGTGGTGTTTCCATTTCCACCTCTTTGCAAAGGCCATTCTGATATCGGTAATAATTCACATGTCCGTCAGGCAATTCAATTTTATACGTGCCGCTACCCTGATTTTGAATTGGCACCTGTTCAAGAAAGTTTTCAGAAAAAATTTCCGTTCTGTTGTACGGCTCCAAAAAGTAAAGCGTGGAAATACTTCGGGTGATCGCTTCGTGCTGATTGGAAGTATTTTGATCCTTATCAGTGAATACATATTGTTCCCCGTTCTCCCGGATGTGGTTGTTTGTTTTCGTGGAGCCGTTAATACTCTTTCTCATCCACGCTTCCTGTAGCACCCCGTTCAGGTAGATACTGCGGAGATCGATGTCTACATTGATGTCGGTGAATATCCAGATGGACACATGAGTTTCTACACCGTACTTACTTTTTGCTCCTTCACAAATGCTGATTGCCTGTACGGTGCCAATGGTCCTATTTTTCCGTACGATATCATAAATCATCGTTTTCTGCTGCGCATAGATATAGCCGCATAGCAAAAGCAGGATCAAGAGCAGTATCCCTTTTAACAGGAAACTGGAGCCCGCCGGAATTTTGGAAAAAAAGAATTCATGAGAATTTTTGCGGGCTCCGGAATACCACCTTACAA
>JBDSEW010000310.1:0-10360 GCA_039919825.1 Chitinophagales bacterium
TTCATTTGTTTACCCGAAATAAGATCCATTCTGATCTCTTTGATCACTCTTTTCTGTGCAGCCGTGAGCTGGAACGGAAGTTTTTCATAATAGAAACGGTTGAAGGAAGGATCGAGTTTTGTGAATACAAATCCGGCTGAAGCTCTTTTTCTTCCAAGCTTTAATTGTAATATTCTCAGTTGACTAAAAAATAATTCTTCAAATTTCAGGCGATTTCTTGTTTTCTCCAGCAGAGTTTCATTCTCCGGAAAATGGATTTGATTGAAAGCTTCAAAACGAGGTATAAAATGAAATCGCCGGATCAGGGAATCAGGAAGATTTTCAGAAAGGTCATGAATCGTGATCAACGACAATAGCGTGGTCACCAGTTTTTCAATGCCTTTCGAATGCAATCCTCTCGACTTCAATTTCTCGGTTGAGGAATACATCGGTTGCAACCGTGCATCCGGTTTTTCTGCAGCTTCCTCAAACGGAGTAATATCAGGGTGAACTATTGAATATTCTCCCCTGAAAATTCCTGGCTTTCCAAACACCATATATTTTTTTCCGACCTCCACCAATTTTTCCGCAAAGCGGATACCCTGAAACCACACCAGTTCCATTTCACCGGTGTCGTCGGCAAAGTAGGCCACAAATCTTTTTCCCCTGTTTTCTCCTATCAGGTTTTTCTCCATCACTTTTCCGATGATCTGAACATATTGAGTGTGAGGTGTAAGCTGGTTTATTTTATAGAAGGAAGTTCGGTCAATATAGCGGAAGGGAAAATGATGAAGGAGATCGCCAAAGGTGAAGATATTCAGCTCCTTTTTTAGAAGTTCTGCCCGTTGTGGTCCCACGCCTTTAAGATATTCGATGGGGGAAGCAAGCAGTTGATAGATTTGTGCCATGTCCGTACAAAAATAGCCTGTAGGTGCCGGAATTTTTCCGTTATAAAAAAGTGAAAATAGTGAATCGTTTACAAAAGGGAGAAGATTGATGAAGAGTATTATAATTTAAAGTGCAGAATAACAAAAACAGAAGGAGCCCAAAGTCGCTAAGATGCCAAACTGCCTGCAATAACTTTGATTTTTGTTATTCATCAGCCGATACGATAAAAAATTTGCAGGAAAATAAATTGTATCAAAATTGTAGTTTGGTGATTCAAACCATGATCATGTCGGCTTTCTCCACTCCTGAAAAACGAAAATCAAAAATCAATTCTTTTGGCAACGGCTATCAGCGGCTGACGCAGGTTTTGCAGAACATTTCAGAGGAGGTTTTGTTGTTCAGATCCAGGCGTGATGTATGGAACATCAATGAAATGGTGATTCATCTTGCAGACCTTGAAGCTGCCGCGTATGTAAATTTCAGAAGGGCAGTAGCCGAACCAACTGAAAGTATTGTGGCATTTGACAAGGACCTTTGGGCCGAATCACTGACCTATTACAACCAACCTTTAAGTGCTTCATTAAAGTTGTTTCGGCTGCTTCGAACGAGCAATTATTTATTGTTAAAAAACCTGTCGCAGGATCTTTGGCTAAATACAGTAAACTATCCTGACAATGGCCAGATTTCACTGGAAGATTTGCTGGATATGTATGAACGTCATTTTGAGAAAGTGATTGCTGAGATTCACAACAATGTGAATGACTGGATGACGAGAAGTTGAGCATTGGATATTCCAAAATGTAAAGTGAGGATTGTCCTGTTGAAATACCGGTGATATCTTTTAATGACTTTGATGGGATAGAAATTAAATGAGGTGTTTATTCTTTCACAAACAAATTTTTTGCATGAAAAACCAACTTATTTTCCTGTTTTTATTTTCAAGTGCTATAGCTGTTGCACAAGTGGAAGATTCTAATTCGGGAATACCGCCGCAGGTCGCTGGTGTGTTGAATTTTCCCAAACAGTTTTTCTTCTTCGATTTCACACAGAATGGTTGGCTGAATGCTCCGGATGAAGTGAAGACGGAATTTATTTCAGGTGGACTGAATGTCAATTTCCTCTATGAATTTAATATTATCGGCTCGCATTTGGGAATTGCACCGGGATTGAGCTATTCAGTTTCGGGCGTAAAGAACAATGCTTTTTTCAGGTATGATTATGCTGACGATGGGATAGAAGTAGTTTACACCGATTTAACGATTATTGAGGACGACTCTGTAATTGAAAAGAGTAAACTCTCTGTTTCCTATTTGGAAATACCGGTTGAGGTGCACATTCATTTAAAACCTAACGAAAGGGGAAGAAGCTTTTTAATCGCTCCCGGATTCAGGGGAGGAGTTAAGGTTGGAGATTTTTGGAAATTAAATTATAACAGCTCAATAGCAGGAGTTGATAAAATAAAATTATATGGCATTGAAAACATTTCCCCATTCCGATACGGCGTTTCCCTGCGGCTGATGTATTACAAGTTTGGGTTGTTTGGATACTATCAGCTCAACCAACTTTTTGAAAAAGGCAAAGGGCCTGACATTACCCCTTTTTCTGTTGGCATTACCGTTTCTCCATTTTAATTCATTTTCTAAACCTCTTCAGTCATTTATTGTTTTCAACTTATCTTCGTTGGATCAATAGTGGATGTTAAAACTTTTAAAAAAATAAATCTAAATAGTTATGAAAAAAATAGCCCTCATTTTATTGGTAGGATTATGCGCATTACGTGCTTCGGCACAGGAAACTGGGTTGCGCTTCGGATTAACCTTGTCACCACAAGTTAGTTGGCTTTCTGCCGGGGATAATGGACTGCAAGGAAATGGCTCCTACTTCGGGTTTTCATACGGGTTATTGATGGATGTCCTTATTCCAACCAACTATGCGTTTGCTACTGGTTTGCTGATTTCCTATGAGGGTGGCAGTCTTACCTATCTTGATGCAACCAAGTTCAATTCTTTTCCAGATGTAATTTACCCTGCAGGAACCAACGTTGATTATAGGGTGCAATACATAGAAATCCCGTTGAGTCTTAAGCTGCGAACCAACCAAATCGGGTACCTGACGTACTTCGGCCAGTTTGGTTTACAGGGAGGTGTTGCAATACGTTCCAGGGCAGATATTAAAACTTTAAGCGGAGACCTGGATGCTGAGAAGGTTGATTTTGGAAAAGATGTTACTCCGGGAAACTTTGGCTTATTGCTGGGTGGTGGATTGGAATATGCGATCAGCGGAAAAACAGCCCTGCTGGCTGCGCTTCAGTTTCACAATGGATTTATTGACGTAACAGATAATCCACAAGACTATAAGAAGAGTTCAACATTGAGTCATTTCAGGTTGCAACTGGGAGTTTATTTTTAATCATTATAACGATATTTAACAGGAACCGGAAGAAGGTTTAAAATATCCGGGCTGGACAGCAATTCAATTTTTGGAAGTAACTGTTATAAGGCTTCCTTGAATACAGCTTCGAAGAGCTGGTACTTACTTCTGAAATAATAGTGGACCAGCGCTTTATTAATGCCTGCTGTATAAGCCATATCGAGTATCCTTTCACCATGCATCACTTTTGCCTGGAAAATCCTGCGTGCAGTAGCGAGGATTTTTTGTTCAGTGGAATGCTCTTGGCATTAACTACAGGATTTAACCGGATGATTTAACCAAACGGTTATGTCAACAAAAAAGGAAAGATTGAAATGCAAAATTTTTATGGAAAGAGATTTTTTAGAACAGTACATTTGGGCAATCAGAAGTACATCCTATGAAAATTGCACTGGCACAGCAGAACTACCTGATTGGTGATTTTGAAGGCAACCGGAAAAAGATTATTGATGGAATAAATCATGCAAAAGAAAAGGGTGCAGACCTGGTGATGTTCTCTGAGCTCAGTGTATGCGGTTATCCGCCCCGCGATTTCCTCGAGTTCCGTGATTTTATTGAGCAATGCAAACAATCAGTTCAGTTGATTGCAAAGGAAGCAGTGGGAATTGCAGTGCTGATTGGGGCACCTACCATTAACCCGAAGCCTGAAGGAAAGGATCTTTATAACTCGGCGTCCTTTCTATATGACGGCGCAGTAAAACAAGTGATCAATAAATCATTGTTGCCAAACTACGACGTGTTTGATGAGTACCGTTACTTCGAACCAAATCACGAATTCGGTGCTGTTGATTTCATGGGGCGAAGAATAGGATTTACCGTGTGCGAGGATCTCTGGAATGCTGGCATCAACCCTCTTTACGTTACAACTCCTGTTGAGAAGATAGCTGCATTTAAACCGGATTACATGCTCAACATTTCTGCCTCCCCATTCGATTATGATCATTCGCGGGAACGGATTGACCTGCTGAAACAGACAGCAAAAAGCTACCGGCTCCCCATTTTTTACTGCAACTGCGTAGGTGCACAAACCGAATTGATATTTGACGGCGGATCAGTAGTAATTACTCCCAACGGCGAAGTGTTTGATGAGCTGCCATATTACCAGGAACTGATTAAAATATATGACCTCGATGAGGTGATACATGCTTACGGACTTGAAAACCGCGAACAACCCAAGGAGAAAATCCCGTTGATTTATGAGACCCTGGTTGTCGGTATCAGGGAATACTTTAACAAATTGAATTTCAAACAGGCTATTCTCGGTTTGAGTGGCGGTGTTGATTCTGCGGTAGTGGCATGTCTTGCCGTTGCAGCATTGGGAAAAGACAATGTGAAAGGATTGCTTATGCCTTCCCAGTTTTCTACCGGTCATTCGGTAACGGATGCGATTGCATTGGCAGTCAACCTGGGAATATCACATCAAACACTTCCGGTTAAGGAAGTTTACGATGCTTCAATGAATATTTTAGCTCCTTTTTTTGATGGAAAACCGTTCGATGTTACTGAAGAAAATCTTCAGGCACGAATTCGTGCACTGTATTTAATGGCTTTCTGTAACAAATATCATTTTATACTGCTCAATACTTCCAACAAAAGTGAGATGGCTGTCGGCTATGGTACTTTGTATGGAGATATGTGTGGTGGGCTTGCTGTACTGGGAGATGTTTATAAAACAGAAGTGTACGAACTGGTGAAGCACATCAATCGTGATCAGGAAATCATCCCTGCAAATATCATTTCAAAACCTCCATCCGCGGAATTACGGCCGAATCAAAAAGACTCGGATTCATTACCTGATTATGCTATTCTTGATAAAATTCTCTTTCAACACATTGAAAACCGCAAAGGACCAAGAGAGCTGGTAGAAATGGGTTTTGAAAAGTCACTGGTTGACCGTGTTTTGAAATTGGTAAACACCAGCGAACATAAACGACATCAGTCACCACCTGTACTGCGTGTTTCATCAAAAGCATTTGGCTCAGGACGGCGCCTGCCGATTGTAGCCAAATATTTATCATGATGTTTCACGACCCAGGATAAGACTGATGACGGAAGACTTCAGACTAAGTGCACTAACGGGTGATGCTGATAATAGTCGAACAACAGGATTTAAATTAGTCCAGTCTACTAGCATAATAGCCTTCATATATGAGAATAGAAATGAACAATACCACATTGCAAATAAAGCGATTGGACTCAAACGATGTAGACCTTTTTAGAGAGCTTGTTTCACTCTTTCAGGAAGTTTTTGAAATGGAAAATCGTGCAACACCGAATGAAAGTTATTTGAAAAGTCTTCTTGGAAAACCAGGGTTTATTGTGCTTGTTCTGATTTGTGAAAATGAAATTGCAGGTGGTCTTACAGCGTATGAGTTACCATTGTATTATGGTGAATATTCTGAGGTTTATATTTATGATGTTGCTATTAAACCCACGTTTCAAAGAAGAGGATTTGGAAAAATGATAATTGCTGCTTTAAAGGAATACTGCAGGGAAAATCGAATTAAACAATTTTTCGTGGAAGCTCATGAAGAAGATGACGAAGCTGTAAAATTTTACTATTCCACAGGAGGAAAGGCTGAGAAAGTAGTTCACTTTAACTATGACACAGATAGCAACACATTATAAATGGATAGTATAAAAATGACAGCAACTGTCTCCACAATCCTGATTGTATTAAAGACTCTTTTGTAACATTTACATGATTTTTATGGGGTAGCTTCCGGTTTTAAACCGCTTGCATTCCATTCACGAACCCAAACACACCGTTTACAAAGCAGATTTGGTTACCGATTGATGCGGGTGATATTTTTGGCGAAAATTAATTCATTCACTCAATCATCAATCATGAAAAAGCGTACAACCATTCCAACCTATCCCATTGCAGGAAAGATTATTCGTCACAATCAAATCAAAAAGTTATTTTTTCTTTCAGTTCTTTCCGGAGTTCTCATTCTTTATACTCAACTGGCAATGTCGCAGGCCAACACGGAACTCTCCAATCTGGTTGCTCCGACTAAAGTGAATGTAAACCTTCAACCCACCAATGATAACAGCAAGAACCTGGGATCAGATACAAAGTCATGGAAAGACCTTTACCTGGATGGCTATTTATACCTGGATGGTGCGCGATTTATTTCTAATGTGGGAGGATTAAGTAATGTATTCGTTGGGAATGAATCAGGAAACACCACAATGACCGGCGTTTACAATTCCGCTTTGGGCGGCAATACACTTACAAGCAATACCACCGGCAATTATAATTCGGCTTTCGGAAATAATGCACTTAGTGGCAACACAACAGGTGATTACAATTCATCCTTTGGAAGGAATGCCCTTTCCCAGAACACCGTTGGCGATTACAATTCATCTTTTGGATATACAGCGCTCACTTCCAATACTACAGGTTATAACAATTCGGCTTTTGGTGCTAATGCGCTGAAGTGGAATTCAACAGGCGTTCAAAATTCGGCATTTGGAAATGGTGCCCTTTACGAAAACAACACGGGTGGTTACAATTCTGCTTTTGGGAGTGTGGCGCTTTACGATAACTTTACGGGCAGTCATAATTCAGCTTTTGGAAATGGAGCACTTACCTATAACACCACGGGTAGTTACAATTCAGCTTTTGGAGACGAGGCGCTATCCAGTAATACAACCGGAAGCGAAAATGCTGCATTGGGCAGGCAAGCGCTTTCCAATAATACGATCGGAATTAAAAATGTAGCTGTTGGAAATCAGGCCGGTATTGGCAATACAAGTGGAAATTATAATTCTTTCGTTGGCTATGATGCAGGTGGAAGTAATACTACGGGCTCGCAAAACACTTACATAGGATACAGCACAGAAGGTAGTGGCAACACCTTTACCAACGTGGTCGGAATTGGTTACCAATTAACCAATACAGCAAGCAACCAAGCACGTATCGGCAATTCATCCACTACATCCATTGGTGGATGGGCAGGTTGGTCAAACGTATCGGACGGCCGTTTTAAGAAAAACGTAAAGGAAGATGTTTCGGGGCTCACTTTTATTAATAAGCTGCGTCCTGTCACCTATAACCTTGATGTACATGCTGCCGATGAGTTTATAGGAAAGGAATTTTCTGGAGATCATGAGACAGGAGCATCTGTTAAAATTTCCGAACAGGCAAAAAGTGAAAAAGAAAAAATTGTTTACTCTGGTTTCATTGCTCAGGAAGTGGAAGCTGCAGCCGAAGAAATTGGATATGACTTTTCAGGAATTGATGCTCCGAAAAATGAAAATGATTTTTATGGCCTGCGTTATGCAGAATTTGTGGTTCCGCTTGTAAAAGCAGTTCAGGAACTTACTGTAATCAATGATGTAAAGGATGAGCAAATCAGGGATCTGCAAAATGAAAATGCTGCACTGCAACTGCGTATTGAAAACATTGAGCGGCAATTAGGAATTACCACGGGAAGTTCCATAAACGCACTGCAAAAAAATATTGCAAGCCTGGAGCAAAATATTCCCAACCCTGCAAAAAACACAACCACCATTGGTTTTAAGCTTCCTGCGAATTCAAGCGGGGCACAGCTCATCATCACTGACATAAATGGAAAAACCGTTAATCAATTTAACCATTTATCCATGCAACAATCACATGTTGAAGTTTCAACCCTTCAACTCGTACCTGGTGTGTATTCATATACTCTTTATTTGGAAGGGAAAGCCTTGGATACAAAACAAATGGTGATCACGAGGTAATAGATAGAGCCACAAAGACCTAAGGGCGCCAGGATTTCACTAAGTATATCAGCATTCGGTTATTAGTGTTTCTGAATGCCCTTAGTTTCTTAGTGGTAAATAAGATCTGCAACACAAATTTATTTTTCTCTCCAAAAGCATCATCATGATAAAAATTTCTATTGCTGCTTTCATGATAGTTTACAATAGTTGATTCAAGTTTTACCAACCGGTGTTGAGTGGTGATGTTCTGAGAGAAGCAGAAAGAATAACACTGTCCGGATAATATGGGCAAATGCGCACCGGTGGTGGGTTTCATCCTATAACCCCACGCTTAAGCGTTCCATGATTGGGTTTTAACCCTAAACGTTTTTTTAGTAGGACAACAATGAAAAATAAGTAAACGTAATGGATCATGATTCGGTCCTTTATTGCTTCGGTCATGGATTTTTTATTTAGGGTTTGCTTCAATCTCTTTCAATAAATTATCCAGGTCAAGCGCTTTTGTAAAAATGTTTAAAGAGCTATTGGTGTTAGCTGGCCAAAGTTCCTTAGGCCTGTCCCAATACAACTCCACGCCGTTGCCATCAGGGTCGTCAAGATATAATGCTTCTGAAACGCCATGGTCGCTTGCACCAGTCAGTGGATAATATGCTGTGCGCACACGATCATAGATTTCAGCAAGGTCTTTTCTTGTGGGATATAAAATTGCGGTGTGATATAAACCAACACTGTTAACGGGTGCAGGTGGCAACCCTTTGCTGTGCCAGGTATTTAAACCGATATGATGATGATAGCCACCGGCAGATATAAACGCCGCCTGGCTGCCGTACATCATAGTTACTTCAAATCCCAATAAGTCACGATAAAATTCAAGTGCCCTTTCAAGATCTGCTACTTTGAGATGCACATGTCCTATTCGGGTTTGTCCAGGAATACTATAAGCTTCACTCATTTTTAAAAATTATTTTAAGTAATTTGTAAATAATACTACTGAGCTAAACCGATAAGTTTCATAAATAACTGGTTGTCCCAGATCAAATATTCTTCAATCATCTTACCAATGAACAATAGTTGACACCCAGTTTGAACTTTTTATTTATCGCTGAAATGGTTTTACTATTTTCAATTGTAAGTCCTTTTCATAATGTTCTAAATAAATTCTGAATGGTTTTTAACACCTCGAATATTATATTGTGTTATAAGCTGATTACCGTTAACGGTTTACGTTGATGTGCAGATGTACCGATCTTCGATTTCCCAATATACCCGCAATTGGCACATACTCGCTGCTAATGCTGCGCCCGACTGAACGTCATTGGGGCGGAGTTCGTTATTATTGTCTGTCCACTGTGTAATTCAGTTCAGTTACTCCACAAACAAATTGATGAGTAGTGAATAGTTTTAGTTTTATTTTGTCTTTGATGCCTGTAAACAATGGAACACCTCGTCCAAGAATAATTGGATTAACAAATAGCCAATAGCCGTCAATTAAGTTCAGTTGAATAAGTGAATGTGTCGCTGTCGGACTGCCAAAAAGCAAGATGTCTTTACTCCCGCGTCCGCCTGATACGGGAACGGATTGTTTTATTTCATTTATTCTGTCCGAAAGATTGTCGCTAATAATCTTTGTGTTAGGCAAAACCGCTTCTTTCATTGTTTTTGATAAAACAACTTTGTGAACTTTGCTATACCACTTTGAATGTTCAATATCGTGCTTGGTCGCTGTCGGCTTGTCTGCTGCGGTAGGCCAGTAATTTTCCATCATCTGATAAGTTACTCGTCCATATAATGCAGTGTCGCCTTCGCTTATGCGCTTACCGACATAGTCAAAAATTTCTTCATCAACTTTAATCCAGTCCATTTCTCCGTTCGGTCCCGCAACAAAACCGTCAAGCGATATGTGCATAAACGAAATTAATTTCCTCATACATTTCTATTTTTATTGTTGTATATGATTTGTTACTGTCGTTTTACAATGCCCGCTGTTGTACGTTGGTGCTACTCTTACCACTAAGATGTCTTTTCCAATGTCAGCAGAATTGTTTGTCATTGCTCAACAATTTTCCAATAGGAATCCTTTCGTGTAATTTTACCATTCTTAAACTCCCAAAGATCACAACCTCTTACTTTCAATTTAACTCCAGAAGTTGTGGTTCCAGTAAGTGTCCATTCTGAAACACCTTGATTTCCATCAACCGATAACCAATGCATGTCTTCACCGTAATGTACATCGGGAATTCCTTTGAAGCGACTTGCAAGAGCTTCTCTGACTTGTGCCTTACCGATGAAGCGTTGTCCAAAAGGTTCAGGCCCTCTCGGAAAATCAAACGAGCAATCGTCAGAGAAATATTGC
>JBDSEW010000314.1:0-7613 GCA_039919825.1 Chitinophagales bacterium
AAAACCAATGTAAATAAATGCGATACCTGCCAACGTCAGGGCACCTATCAATCTTTTTTCTAAAACCGGAAAAATTTCAAGTAATCCAATTACACCAATGGTTGTTATAAGGCCTATGTAAAAATCATTCATTGCTTCAGGTTGATTTTGTGGTAATCTATCCTTTTGTTTGAACGACCACCTTCCTGCCAAGTGTCTTGAATCGTTCTCCGTTTTTTTGCACAACTGTGATGGTAATATGACCTGTCTTGCTCGTATGTATGTCCCGTAATGCGCCGGATTTTCCCGCGTGTACTCCATTAAGACTGATCACCATCTTTTAATTTTTCTGATGTATTAGTAGCTATGTTCTGGTGTTTTGCTTTTTTAAAGACAGTTACTACTGTGAGCTTTTAGAAAATTGCCTGGTTGCGAACGAAACAAGAATTAGCTTACATTGAAATTTAAAAAGTACGTTATGCTTCGGATTACTTTTTTTCCATAATAGCTTTCACCTGTTTTTCCAGTTGCTTTTTGTTCGGCAGGTAGAGTTGGTATTTTGAAACAAATATTTTATTTGAAATTCCACCAGTAGCGTACTCAACCAATACCTCATCTTTGTCTGCGGAGAGAATAATGCCGATTGGTACATTGTCATCCTCTGCGCTTTCTTCTGTTTTAAAATAATTCAGGTAAAGATTCATTTGCCCGATGTCATTAGGTCTTACATGTTTTGTTTTCAGGTCGATCAGCACAAAGCATTTTAGGATGCGGTGGTAAAACACCAGGTCAATATAAAAGTGTTTGTTACGCAATGAAATCTTATACTGTCTGCCAACAAAGGTAAAGCCCTTGCCCAATTCCAAAAGAAACAGTTGTAAGTTGTCTATGATCTTTTGTTCAAGATGTTTTTCTGTCACCCTGTTACTTTGAGGAATTTTTAAAAAGTCAAGTACATACGGATCTTTAATCACCTCAGTCAGACGGTTGGCAATATTTCCCTTTTTAGATAAATGTAAAACGCCTTTCTTATCCCGGCTTAAGGCCAGCCGTTCAAAGAGTGATGAATTTATTTGTTGCTCCAGTTCGCGTTTCGACCAGTTTTCGTGGATGGCCTGTTTCTCATAAAATTTTCTTGCTGTGCCATCTGAAACGCCCAATAATTCAATAAAATGGCTCCAGCTCAATTTGGCAGACACTGTCTGCCATTTTGAATAAGCCAGATAAAACCTTCGCATGTCCAGAACATTCCGTCTGCCAAATCCTTTACCATAGCGTAGCTTTAAATCTTTGGAAAGCCTTGATAACAAATCACTTCCATACTCTGCCCTTCCCTGTCCGTGTTGTTCAAATTCAACAATGTGTCTGCCAATTTCCCAATTAGCTTTTACCAATTCAGTATTCACGGCCTTAACAGCATTTAATCTTGCTGTTTCAATAGTCTCCCCGATGCTTTCGAGCAAGTCGTTATATTTATTTTTAGCAGGTTTCATTTATCCGGGTAATGTTCTGTTTTTATATTTTAAGATAAAATTGATGCGCAATGCCTCTGGCATTTTTATATATAGCGGTATGGCGGATTTTTGAATGAATGCTCATTCACGATAGACATGTTTGATAATATAAATGTTTCCGAGATAAGTTAAAAGCCATTGCTAAAATGAATGGGCTTTATACTTGCCTTCCTCTTTTTAGTTACTTCAATTTCTCCTTAAAAAAATCAATCGTGCGTTTCCACGCGAGTTCAGCGGCAGCTTTATCGTAACGCGGCGTGGTATCGTTGTGAAAGCCATGGTTTGCATTTTCATACATGTATGCAGTGTATTCTTTATTATTTACTTTTAACGCAGCTTCGTAAGCCGGCCACCCTTCATTAACCTTTGTATCAAGCGATGCATAATGTAACAGGAGCGGTGCCTTTATTTTGGGAACATCTTCACTGTCAGGCTGACCTCCATAGAATGGCACGGATGCCGCCAAATCCGGAATCCCTACTGCCATCATATTGGCAATCGATCCGCCAAAGCAAAAACCTACCACACCCACTTTACCATTACAATCCTGGTGATTTTTCAGATAGTCAAATGCAGCGAAGAAATCTTCCCGCATTTCATTTTTGTCCCGTTTACTTTGCAGCTCACGGCCTGCATCGTCATTGCCCGGATAGCCGCCCAATGGAGTTAAAGCATCGGGAGCAATCGAAATAAATCCTGCCAATGCAGCCCTTCGTGCGACATCTTCAATGTAAGGATTCAATCCCCGGTTTTCATGCACCACCACAATACCTCCCGGTTTCACTTGAGCATCCACCGGCATCGACAACAATGCTTTAATGGCTCCGCCACCTTTTGGAGATTGGTAATTGATGTATTCCGACTTTAAACGAGGATCATCCGCTTTAACCTGGATAGTACCCTCATAATCGGGCATCAGAAAACTCATCAGCGATGATATAGTAAGACTTCCAACAGCATAAACAGATAACTTTTGCATAAACTCCCGCCTGCCGATGCGGCTGTGCGCGTATTCATCATAAAGATCGAATACTTCTTGTTTGATATCTTCTTTTTTGATTGGGTTCATGGGTTATAATTTCGTCATCTTTAAAATGAAAGTTACTTAACGCATTGTTCATGTCCAAAAAAACGGGTTAATAATGTATCAAACTATTTTATAAACGACAATGAAAGAACCCGCTCAATACCTGATGCTAATCCACAGCACTTCTTATTGAGCAACTGGAAAATATTTCTGCATTGATGTGGCAGCGGCTAATGGCTGAGATTTTTGTGATCTTGCATTCTCTATTAAGAGGAAATTTCATGGGAAAATTTGTCTTTAAAATTTTCAGCATCATCAAGTGGTTTCGGCTTTCCTGGTTGCGTTTAACGGGAAAAACGGAAGCCGATGTCCATGCACAAAGAATTGTATCAGGAAAAGCCTGGTCGGAATTCTGCGATAACCTGAAGACGGCCGGTGCAGCACTGGTTTATCCGGGCGCTCCCAACGATGCATTTCAGCAGGCGGAAGGGTTGCGGTATCTCACCCGACTTACTCGTGCTGCACTCGAGGCGTATGTAGAATATGGCGATGTGGAGTTTCCGGAGCTGAGAAGAATGGTGCATGAAACCGTGAAACTCGGGGCAGATAATCCTGATAACTACTACCAGAATGCACAGATCAGCGGAGTACATGAATACCGCATCAGCGGTAAAAGAAACACGATCAACTATGTTGGATTCTTCACGCAGAACGGTGTGTACGGAGAACCGGGCGGTATGTCTCCCTGTGGCGTGCTGGAGAATAGCGATCTTCAAATGGAAGCAGATGGAAGCTTTGAGATCATCCTGAGCAAAACAAAAAAGGGAAGGAACTGGCTGAAGATGGAAGACCGAACGAGCCTGTTGATTGTGCGGCAAACTTTTTTAGATCGCGAAAATGAAGTGATTGCTTCACTGCATATTGAGAATCTGAATGGTAAAAAATTTCCCAATGAGGTGACGCCTGAAAAAATAGATAGGGGCCTTCAGACTGCTGCACTTTTTATTGCCGGTGCACCCATTTTATTTTCCAGGTGGGCCAATGGATTTCGCAAGCATCCGAATCAGTTGCCACGCTTCAGTGCCGAAATCTCCAATGCTGCAGGTGGCGATGCGAACATTGTTTATTATCACAGTTACTGGAATTTAAAACAGGATGAAGCACTGGTGATACAATTCACGCCACCCGATTGCGAAACATGGAATTTTCAGTTGAACAATTACTGGATGGAGTCGCTGGATTACCGTTACTTTCCGGTGTGTGTGAACAAACATTCCGCTGTGGCAGAAAGCGATGGAAGCATCCGCATCATTGTTTCAAAAA
Source organism: Chitinophagales bacterium (assembly GCA_039919825.1). Lineage (GTDB taxonomy): Bacteria > Bacteroidota > Bacteroidia > Chitinophagales > UBA10324 > JACCZZ01. The sequence goes on from JBDSEW010000314.1 coordinate 3,844, forward strand.
CCAACCCTGGTTTTTCCAACTGGATTGACACCTGCAATCATATGGAAGGAACGATGTGTCTTCGTTGGTATCGTTTGAGAAATGGTGCTCAACCCTTGGATCCTTTATGCAGTGTGGTTAAACTTGCTGAACTGAAAAGATGATGCAGCAGCGAACCGTTACAGCAACAAGTTTCAATGCCCGACCTGCCTGGTTTAACCTGGTCAACAGTGCATGGGGAAGCACTTACTTTCTTGGCACAAAAATCAATCTGGAAAAAGATTACCTCATTCAACTTGCGCGCAAACAAACAGGTTTGCAATCCTTGGGAAAAGATTTTTGGGAAGAACCACTGGAACGGTTGCTTGCTTCAGTAAACGAGGAAGCAGAGCTGACACCTGTGGGAAGATTCATTACCCAAAAACGGCTGGTGAATATGCTCATGATCCGGCTCAGAACGGAACATGCATTTTCAAAGTATCCCGAAATCCTCGAGCAGCAATTGTATCCTGTGCAATTGATTTGTGGATTGCAACGAACAGGTACTACCAAATTGCAACGGCTACTTGCAGCAGATCCGGAAAACAGGGTGCTGTTAAGCTGGGAGGCAATTAATCCTGTACCGTTCAGTGATCATCCCAATGAAAAAAATAACCGGATTAAAGTCGCAAGATTGAGTGAAAAAGCATTGCGGTTTATGGCACCGGGATTTTTCTCCATTCATCCTGTGGAATATGAAAAACCGGAAGAAGATATTTTGTTGCTCGACAATACTTTTATGAGTACCACACCGGAGGCCACGATGTATGTTCCTTCTTACGCTGCATGGCTCGAAAGAACGGATCAAACGATGGCCTATGAATACCTGATTAAGCTGTTAAAATATTTGCAGTTGCAGCGGCCGGCGAAAAGATGGGTATTGAAGAGTCCGCATCACCTGGAATTTTTACCCATCATTACAAAATTATTTCACCAGGTGCAATTTATCTGGACGCACCGTGACATCACTGAGAGTCTGCCATCGTTCCTGAGCATGGTGGCTCACAGTCAGTCTATATTCAGTAATCATGTCACTCTTGATCGTGTGGCGCAGCATTGGGTTAGAAAAACGACGTACCTGCTTTCAAAAGGAATTGAATTCAGAAAAGCAAATCCAGGTCAGCAATTTACGGATGTGTTTTACAATCGATTGGTGGACGCTCCAATGGAAACGCTTGGATCTATTTACAAGGAACGCGGATCAATTTCAACAGAATTGTATCAACGATTCATGGATGCAGAAAAAGTGAATACAAAGAATAAGTACGGGGCACATACTTACAGGTTGGAGGATTTCGGGCTTACAAAAGAAGAGATAGGTGAAAGGATGGGGTTTTATTTGGAGTTTGTTAAGAAGCTTGTTTGAAAGGAAGCAGAATAAATCCGATTAAGTTATTTCCTCACCCCCAGCCCCTCTCCAAAAAGGAGAGGGGAGCCGCTCATTCGCAGATTGAAACGGATTGCTAAAACAGATCACTAAGAATTAATTTATGACAGCCAAAAAACAACGGTATTCAAATCCATTTACAGCTACCCTTAGCGGAATTACCGATCTTTTTCGCAAGCAGAAAAATGTGGTGACGCTCAGCGATGATGACAGGTTAGATGGAAAAAATGTATTGATCACAGGCGCAGGTTCAGGATTGGGATTTCAAGCTGCGGTGCAACTGGCGAAACGTGGCGCGCATGTTTGGATGGCCTGCAGAAGCGGGATTCCGGAAAAAGGGGAACAAGTGAAAAAAATTTCCGGTAGTAGACATGTAGAGATGATCCATGTTGATCTTTCTGATTTGCATTCGGTTGTTGCGCTCGTGAACAAGCTCAAAGGTGCATCGGTGAAACTTGATGTGCTAGTTGACAACGCCGGCATAGTTCCCGCTATGAGCAGAAAAACCAAACAGGGACTAGAGGAAATGTTTGTGGTGAACTATCTCTCAAAGTACCTCTTGGTTCGGTTGCTGCTGGAAAATAATTTGTTCAACCATTCAGGCAATGATATTCCAAGAATCATTTTCGTAGGTTCGGAAAGTCACCGGAATCCCAATGCTTTTGACTGGGATGGATTCGGAAAGTTCAAGGAATATTCCATGGGTAAAACTGTCGGGTATTATGGATACTACAAATTGCTGCTGGCGACATTTGCGAGTGAGCTCTCCCGCAAAGTCAATGCTGAAGACCTTGTGAATTATTCGGTGTTCGTGCTTTGTCCGGGCCCGGTAAATTCAAATATTGCAAGAGAAGCGCCGGCCGTCTTTAAGCCGCTCCTAAAATTGATCTTTAAGATTTTTTTCAGATCACCTGAAGTTGCGGTGCAGCCCGTCATCTATTTTGCTGCTTCACGAGAGGTAGAAGGAAAATCACTAGATTATCTCTTTTTGATGGGAAGAAAAGAGCTGGATGAAAAAGCAACGGATGAAGAGAACGGGAAAAAGCTGTGGCAGCTTTCCGAAGTTTTGCTGGAAGAGCATGGGATTAATTTCGCAAAATAGGAGTGCTATTTGGACTTAACGTGATATTCCGCCGCCAGATAAGTTTCCATAGAGGAATAATCGATGAACGATTTTGTATCCGTATACACAGTAAGCATTCGGGGAATGATGATCAGCGGATTGCCGAAGAATTTAAATGGATTCAACAAATCAATTGTCGTTCTCATCTGCTCTTCTACAATTCCATTAAACTCCGGAGCATGTAGTGTAATAATTTCTTTCACTTCATTGCGTACATAATTCCAAAGCGGATGAATTTTAAGTGAAAGCGGAGTGTGTCCGTTATGCCAGCGATGCAGGAAAGTAGCATCATCAATATTTTTCTTTTTGGAAAATAAGGTAAGTAAACAAACGCCAGGAGTAGGTTCACCATCCCGCCAGTTCTTGTGATAGCTGACAGGAAGTGCTTCCTCCACTTTGTAAGCTCCGCGAAAGCCCGCAATGCTTTTCAGTGCAGCTGCTTCATCAGCATTCATGTTGTAAACCGAAATGGCTGCCATTTTCTTTTTGCTGAAAGGAATAATAGAGATTCGTGGTGGAGCTTTTTCAGTGATGGTAAATTTTATTGAATCAGGATTGAATGTTGAATTCACCTGAGTAACAGCAGCAAAAATTCGCTGTCTGAAATCCTGGTAAGATTCCGCATCAACACCCTGTAGGAGATAAATTTCTTTGTTCATTCCAATAATCCCTGTTAAATGAATATTTTTCCACTGCACTTTCTGGCGATAAAAAACAAACAAGCATGAAGACGCAAAGAAAAGTAAAATTGCTATTTATATGGTGTGATTTTCTTAGCGACTTAGCAGATTGTGACTTAGTGCCTTCGTAGCAAAAAACAATAGCTGCAAAGGCACAAGGTCACAAAGAGAAATTGCGCCTTAGCGCCTTCGTAGAAAAAAACTATAGCTACAAAGGCGCGACGGCTCAAAGAAAGATTGCGCCTTAGTGTCTTCGTAGCAAAAAACTATAGCTACAAAGACGCGAGGACACAAAGAGAAATTGCGCCTTAGTGCCTTCGCAGCATAAAACAATAGCTACAAACGCGCGAGGGCTCAAAGAAAGATTGCGCCTTAGTGCCTTCGTAGCAAAAGACTATAGCTACAAAGACGCGAGGACACAAAAAGAAATTGCGCCTTAGCGCCTTCGTAGCAAAAACAATAGCTACAAAGACGCGAAGGCATAAAGAAAGATTGCGTCTTAGTGCCTTCGTAGCAAAAAGTATTAGCTGCAAAGGCGCGAGGGCACAAAGAAAAATTGCGC
>JBDSEW010000322.1:0-6039 GCA_039919825.1 Chitinophagales bacterium
GTCAAGACTGTAAGATGGGTTGGCACCTCCCGGAATAAATCCTGGTGGTGGCCCGTAGGTAGAAACACCCACACGATCCCAAAGCACACTGCCATCGGTGAACCAACTATTGTAAAATTCATTCACACAGGTATCACCTCCCAATCCATATATGTTGCTCAGGTATGCAATGCCAACCGGATTTACGCCATGCAAATAATGAAGGAAACCGGCCGCAGCAGACTTGTAGTTGGTGGCATTGGAGCTGTTCAGGTTGTACCGAACCATATTCATAAATATCGAACCCTGCACGCACTTGAATTCATTGTTGCCCCAAGTGTAATTATTATCAGCCATAAACGCACGGTAGGCATCTGTTTTATTTTTATACGCCGGATAGTTATCCGCATTATTTGTTTTTACGGAGTTGCTAAAGGCGCTTTTAATAGCAGAAACAACCGCAGTCGTTTTTCCATTCACCTTGGTATAGTATAAAAGCACATCCTGTTCCGTACCTTCAAACGGATAGGCATATTGCCATTGCATCAGGTGAACATTGTTGTAATTATTGTCGAACACATCACGATAGACAATGTTTCCGGTAAGCTTATACAAAAAACAAGCAGAAGCAATCTTGCGCACCAGCCTTCCATAGTCATCCACTTCCTGCTCACCGGCTGCAAGCGTTCCTGAATTGTAAAAAGTGATTACAGCATTGGCCATGCCCCAGTTGTAAGCGCTGATTGCCGCAGTTTCCAGTGTATCGGCAAATGCAGTTGCTGCTGCATTGTTCAATGAATTAAACTGAATAGCAGCTAATGCGAAGATGGATGCACCGGTAAGTGATGCTGCAGTAGTTGCAGGTCCATATCTTCTGAAAGCTGCATCGGCAGAAGGTGGAGAAGCGGATGCGAAATTTTGTGTACCCACTACACTGAGCAGCGAACCATTATCTTCCTGCATACGCAGCAGCCAACTCAATTCATATTTTGCTTCGTCAAGCAGATCAGGAATGGCGTTACCAGATTCGGGAATTCCATAGTCGTCATTCCAGATGGCAGGGTTTTCTTCATAAGCAAGCAGCAAGGAGAGCATCGTCGTCCATGTGAAATTTACATACTTATTGTAATCACCGGCATCATGCCAGCCACCGTGTAAATCGCGTGTGGTGGAAATGTTTGTATTGGTGACCAGTCTGCAATCCAAGTCCTGTTGCGCACTGAGGTGACAGGTTGCATCCGTCCAACCGCTGCCCGCAAACGGAATGGCTTTTGAAATACCACATCGCTGGTAGTAGAAAGTTTTCAATGCTGCTTTCATCACTTCATCATAGGTATTGTCACCGATGTGAAATTGGCAGGATCCTACCATATTTGTTTTATCATAGAGGTAATAATCTCCGGAAGTACTTACCGTAGAAAAGGTAAACCACCAAACCTTATCGCCGGATTGGGTATGGGTGATTCCGCCGTTCCATGGTTTTATCGTACCTGTAAATACCACTACATCATCACTCCACCTGCGCACTTCATACTTATTATTTCCCGTGCCCGGATTAAAAGGATGGTTTGAATTGTAACCAGTTTGTGGATTACTGATCACAGCAATCTTTACTGCGTCGCACAGGTACCCGAACTGATCAACATGAATGTGGTAATTGATAGTGGCTGGTGCTGCAATCAGATAATTGGTAATAGGAAGTAATGTGATGACCGTAAGAAGCAGATGGAAAGTCTTTTTCATAAGACGGGTTTTATGATGTAGGCTATCTGGTACGAGCCCTGATAGGAAAAGTTCTGCTACCTCTGTAGTTCAATGCCTATCGGACCATAGGAGTAGGTTATGTGAAAGACGAAAGAATTAAACCAGGTGTCAGGTGATTATTCCAACAAGCAATTAGCTGCCGGTTTGTTCTCCTTTTAAAATGATCCAATGTTTTTCACTCCGAAGCGCAACTTGCTTTTATATTTGCCGCTTGTTTCACTACTCACTACTCACTACTCACTACTCACTACTCACCACTCACCACTCAACAAATGAAACTCATCAGCTACTACAACCCCACCGACGAACTGGACCACCTCGCAATGGTTCATGAAGAAAATTGTTACGACCTGCAGGACATGGATTGGCGGCTGCCGGGAAATATGCAATTGTTTTTGTATGGTGGAGACGAAGCGCTGGAAATCGCCATGGAATATGACCTGATGCTGAAAGAAGGAAAAACTATCCGTGCAAGGCCGAGATTGTTAAGTGAGGTGCAACTGATGGCTCCGGTGCCGCAACCCACTTCATGCCGTGATGCCTATGCTTTCCGGCAACATGTTGCAGCAGCGCGAAAAAACCGTAAGGTGGAGATGATTCCGGAGTTTGATCAGTACCCGATTTTTTATTTTACGAATCACAATGCCATCCAGGGTCCGGGTGATATCGTTTGCATGCCGGATCATTTTCAAAAACTTGATTTTGAACTGGAGGTTGCGATTGTGATCAATAGAAAGGGAAGAAATATTCGCGCGGAAGAAGCTGACAGCTACATTGGAGGTTACCTGATAATGAATGACATGAGTGCGCGTGTTTTGCAGATGGAGGAAATGAAATTAAACCTGGGTCCTGCAAAAGGAAAAGATTTTTCTACAGTGATCGGTCCATGGTTAGTGACACCAGATGAATTAGAGCCTTTTAAAATTCCATGTAAACAGGGTCATTCCGGCAATAACTACAACCTCGAAATGAAATGCATGGTAAATAGTAAATTAGTTTCCAGCGGCAACATGGGTGATATGGACTGGACCTTTGCAGAGATCATTGAACGGGCATCCTACGGTGTTGATTTATTGCCGGGTGATGTGATTGGAAGCGGAACTGTAGGAACTGGTTGTTTTTTGGAATTGAATGGTACCGGAAAACTCAATGATCCCAACTATGAGGAACAATGGTTAAAGGAAGGGGATGTGGTGGAAATGGAAGTTACAGGTTTGGGTCATCTCACCAATACTATTGTGAAAGCAGACAGTGATTTTTCAATTCTGGGATTGAAGAAAAGTAGTTAATTAAAAATTTTTCCAAAGCATTGTCAATCTGAATTCCACAAAGACTTTAGTAAGCTCTGAAATTTAGTACACACTGATATTTTCAACACTGGAAATTACCCTTGAGCGCTAATCTCAAAAAAGATCACCAATTCATCTGGCATCCCTACACACAGATGTCGGCAGCAGATCACATTTGCATCGTGAAAGGAGAGGGTGCTTACCTTTTTGATGAAAGGGGAAATAAATACATCGATATCGTCTCTAGCTGGTGGACAAACCTTCACGGCCATGCACATCCGCATATCGTGCAGAAAATAGCAGCACAGGCCAGCCAGTTGGAGCATGTGATTTTTGCGGGCTTCACGCATCCTACAGCAATTGAACTTGGAGAACGTTTATTGAATCATCTTCCAGCTAACCAAAAAAAAATATTCTTCTCCGATGACGGATCCACTGCAGTAGAAGTAGCATTGAAGATGGCAATTCAGTTTTGGAACAACCAAGCTGAAAAACGAACGAATGTGATTGCTTTCAAAAATGGATACCACGGAGATACTTTTGGTGCAATGAGCATTGGTGAGCGGGGCATATTCAATCAGCCCTTTCACGATTTACTTTTCGATGTGATTTTTATTGATGCGCCCATATCAGGAAATGAAACAGCTTCCTTACAGCAGCTCCAGTTTGCAATCAATAACGATTCTTCTTCTATCGCCTGTTTCATTTTTGAACCACTGGTGCAGGGAGCCGGAGGTATGCTGATGCACGATCCTGAAGCATTGAATGAGCTCGTCAGCATTTGTAAGCAGCATCACATTCTCACCATTGCAGATGAAGTGATGACAGGTTTCGGTCGCACCGGAAAATTTTTTGCATGTGATTACCTCTCTCAAAAACCTGACATATTCTGCTTATCAAAAGGATTAACCGGTGGTTTTTTACCCATGTCAGTTACCACCTGTACCGAAGAAATCTTCAACGCTTTCCTTTCGGAGAAAAATGCCGCATTCAATAAAACTTTTTACCACGGACATTCTTATACTGCCAATCCGTTGGGTTGTGCAGCAGCATTGGCAAGCCTCGATCTGATGGAAGAAACAACTACCCAAAAAAACATTCAGCGCATCGTTTCAAAGCATGCCACATTCCGGAAGCAAATTGCAGTGAATCCTAAAGTGTTGGAAGCCCGGCAGTGCGGAACTATTTTAGCGATTGAGCTGCAAACCCCCGAAGGATCATCCTATACAAGCGAAGTCCGCGACACGATTTATAATTTTTTTATGAGTCGTGGAATCATCATGCGCCCGCTTGGAAATACGCTCTACCTGATGCCTCCCTATTGCATCCCTGACACCGACCTTGATTACATTTACAGCAGCATTAAAGATTTTCTGAAGTAAAAATGCGTTGATAAAATTTCCGGACATTCAATTATCAAATCTCTTTTGTAATAAAAAAATAAATCCATGTTTGAAACCCTGCTTTTTGAAGTAACCGATGGCAAAGCACTTATTACATTGAACCGGCCTGATGTGTACAATGCTTTTAATGATTTGATGAGAAAAGAATTACTCGAAGCACTGAAGGAAGCTGAAAAAAATACGGCTGTTCGGGTGTTGGTTATCACAGGAGCAGGAAAAGCATTTTGTTCGGGTCAGGATTTGAAGGAAGTAATGGCGAACCCCAACCGGAATATTTCTGAATCATTGCATAAAGGATATAATCCCATTATCCGGTTGATGCGCAACATGCCAAAACCCATCATTGGCAGGTTGAATGGAGTAGCTGCGGGAGCAGGTTGTTCACTCGCATTGGCCTGCGACCTGGTTATTGCTGCTGAACAAGCATCTCTGTCAGAGATATTCATCAATATAGCATTGGTGCTTGATTCGGGTTCTTCCTTTTTTCTTCCCCGTCTTATTGGCTCTGCACTGGCATTTGATCTGGCAACTACCGGAAGAAAAGTTCCTGCAAAAGAAGCAGTTGCTATTGGCCTGATCAATAAAGCTGTTCCGATGGATCAACTGGATGCTGCAATAGAAGAGATAACTATCTATTATGCGAATGCTCCTACAAAAGCTATTGGACTGATGAAGAAAATGCTGAATAAATCATTTCAGTCAGACCTGGATGGATTGCTGGATTATGAAGCCTACTGTCAGGACATTGCAGCGGCCACTGCTGACAGTAAAGAAGGGGTTGCTGCCTTTCTTCAAAAGCGCAAACCTCAATTTAAAGGCGAATGAAATTCATTTTGAAGGAATTGAACCTGCTATTTAAACAATCCTTTTTTCCCGGTAGGAATGTCTTGTTTTTTGCACTTGTTGTTTTTATTGTTTCGTGTCATTCATCATCTGCTCCTGACATTTCAAACATCCGCGTTGAACTAAAAGTAAATCGTTTTGAGAAGGATCTGTTTTCACTTACCAAAACCGATTATAAGGCCCAGGTTGATTCATTGCAAAAAAAATATCCTGTCCTGTTTCCATTTTATTTCCAGGAAATAGGAGGTTGGAACATTGCTGCTGATAAAGACTCCGCATGGAAAGACAGTGTGTTACAATATGTGCAATCAGCCTATTCGAAAGCATTGTACGATTCCACGATGCTGCGTTTCGATGATGTATCAGCATTTAAAAAAAGTATGGAGTTGTCGTTAAGGTATTACCGTTATTATTTTCCGGAAGCAGCAATACCCGCAGTAACTACACTCATCAATGGTCCTCCTGCATTCACAGCAGGAAACGAATTGCTCTGTATAAGCCTCGACAAATACCTGGGTCCTTTTTCTGCATTTTATAAGTATGAAGCTGAACCAATTCCGTATTATTTATTGCGGCGCTTCAAACCTGAATACATGGTGTCGAACTGCATCCAGGTATTCTGCACCGGGAATTTTGAGTTTAACCCTACCGGGAAAAAATTACTTGATGCGATGATTTATAACGGAAAGATCCTCTACCTCAAGCAACAGGTTTTACCGGATACACCTGATTCTATTATCACGGGTTATGAAGCAAATGAT
>JBDSEW010000323.1:0-5924 GCA_039919825.1 Chitinophagales bacterium
CCGCAATTGTTTACAGCAGCAACCTTAACGGTGTCAACTGCAGTAAACCCTGCACCGTAACTTACTGTTGCAGTGAGCGTTCCCTGTCCGGCAGTGATCGTGGCACCTGTTGGAGCAATCCAGTTGTAATGGGTTGAACCGGGCACTGCATCTATGCTGTAGGTTTTAATTTCACCGGGACAAACCTTCTTACCACCATTGGTGGTGATGGCGCCGGGTTTAGCAGGTGCTGCTGCGCAAGGGAAAAAATAAGACTCCGCCTTCGTGAAAGCCTCTTCTGCAATCTCAACTGCTAAGATTCTACCGGGAATATCATCACAAGGAGGATGAATACCTCCCCAAATACGCGACATGGATGATTCGTCGGCGGCATCCTGGTAGGTTGCCCACTGTAGCTGGATGTCAACACTCGGTCCTTCTTCAAAAACAAGAAACTCATTCTGCTCAGCGGTAAATACGCCAAGTCCACCTGGGAAGTATTCATCGCCGGTAATGTCAGTCAGTATCTCTGCGGCAGCTCGTGAATAGGTGGAATGGCCGGAAATATATCCTGCAAAAGGAGGGGTAACAAAAGAAGGGCGTTGATAAGGGAGCCAGTCTTGTGCAAGTATCCAGTCAACACCTGCATGTTCTGTATCTACGTTATCGATGAAATCATGGCCGCGCCATGCTTTCAGTTTAATCTTTCCAATGTTTTGAGTGCCATTGGCAAGCGGATCACCTGCAAGCACGAGTTCAATATATCCCGGAATCAAAGGCAGGCCTGCAGGATGATAGGAAGGGGCACCCATATTAGTGCTTTGTCCCAACTCTGCCATACCCCTTATCGCAGAAACCGGTCGGATATAGTCATACCATCCTTTCGTACCCCAGATAGATACCGCTACATCATGCATAGCCCCACCAAGCGCAAGGTATCCTTTTACATCCCATTCCAAGGGATCTAATGGATCGCCAATGCCCCGGTATTTCCTGGTTGACTGCGGATGGTCGGTTACATAATTGAAAAGCGTAAACCAATGGCCGGGGGGTGTTTCAGAATCAGGTCCGTCCGCCCAGAATTCTGCAAGTACGCGTGCATAATCGCCTCTCGGTACCAGGTTCGGCGCATAGGGCTGATTGGTTTTTGGATTTACTGTATATCCAATGTTATCGGTTCCGCCATCTAATAAATTGTAGAAATCAGGGTAGTCAGCAAAATTAGTTGGTAACACATCCCTGTTTCCCTGTGTGGCCGGTGAAATATCCCACATCACTCCATCATCAGGAGAGAGCTGCGCTGACCAGATCGAAACCAGGGCGAAACCCCATTTGTATTCTTCAGAAGTGCCTGATCCATCCATTTGCAACTGAGGTGGTGCGCCTGCATCATGATATACCAGGTAATCAAAACCATTTCTTTGATGAATAGTAAGGTCATCTTCAGTCAATGAAAATGGAGTAACCTTCCCCCATTCAGGGCTTAAGAATGGAGGGGTCGCTCCAGGGATCGGATTGCCACTCTGATCAATGTACAAATCAAGAGTTAAAGGCTGCCAGCGGTTGAAATCAACCAGGTTTGGGTTACCAGCCACATCCACGTTCATAGCTGGATTCACAGGGACATAGCTGGTGTTTGCATATGCGTTTTGTTCGTTGGAGCCATCCTGTAATCCAAAATTGATGTAGCATTGTGCGATGTAGTTTCCGAGCGCTGCGGCATTTCCTGATGCATAGTCAGTTGAGACGTAATTAATATCATATCCCAAAGTCGCCATATGGGTATCGTACCCGATATAAAGCAGCGGTGCCTGAGGTGAACCGGCAAAACGATGCTTTAGCAAGCGATACGCAGCATAGCTGATGGCTTTTTCACGGTCACCTTCCACATCAGATGATGCAGGTATACCAGCATACACACAGGTAAATCCATCTACTGTTTTTCCCAGTAAATATTCTTCAGATCCTGCATCATAGGCTGACCATGCATCCCACATAGCTGCAGAAATATGAAACAGGTTGCGTGCATGTACGGTAGGACGCGCAAAATCTTTCCGGATGGAAGCCAGCAATAATTCATTCCACTGGCGTGCAATATTGAAATCAGTGCTTACCGTTGGGTAATCTGTTGGCGGTGCACAGTTGGGATCCGGATTGGTGGGGCACGGATCGCATGCATCAGCAAGTCCGTCGAGGTCGTAATCAGAAGGTGTAGGAGCGAGGTCGCAGTTGTCATTCATAAAGATACCATAGCCTGCGCAAAATCCTGTTACAAAATCTTTAAGTCCGTCACCATTGATATCCAGCCAGGCAAAATCATAGTTGTTGTCGGCCCAGCCCTGAAAAGAAGAACCATATACATCAGTGAAGACACCATTGTCATTTCTGTATAGGGCCATTCTCCTGCTGCTGTTGCAAGGTGGAATATCTACATCCACATCAGCTATAGCAATATCAAGATCGCCGTCAAGATCAAGGTCTGCTGCGTGTACGTTACCACCAAAACCATTGCTGCTGCTATAGTTCAGATTGGTTTTGACTATTGTCAGACTTACATTAGGGTTGAAACCGGTAACTTTTACCAGGTAGTCTGTACCATCATCTACAACATAGACATCTTTCTTTCCATCAAGATTAAAATCTCCCACTTCAAACATGTAGGGTGAACCACCTGGTGTAACATTTTGCCAATTATTAAATGTGCCTGTACCATTGTTAAAGAGTACAAAAACACCTAATGCATTCCATGGCGAAACACTAAAGAGTGTTGATGTTTTTACAATGTCGTTATCGCCGTCATTATCCATGTCCACGATCTGCACGGCTGTTCCGAACGCGGAATTCCGGAGATTACCCAAACGTGCCTGGCTTTCATTGGTAAAAACGCCAGCTCCGTTATTGATCAGCAAATAATCTTTAGCGGTTCCGCTTGACTTATAATTTACAAAATAGATATCCGGTGCATTATCACCATTTACGTCACCACCCCAAACTGCACAAAAAAGTATGGTATTGTCCGTAAGCAGTGGAAAGCGGGAAGAAGATTCATTAACTAGCCCAAGCCAGTTGCCCTGTCCGTCATTACCCTTGTTCCGAAAGTACATTGGCTGTTGTCCGAAAGTGTTTGCTGTAACAACATCTTTCCAGTTATCGCCATCAAAATCTCCGACAAATACATCACGTGAAAAATTAACAGTACTGATAAACTCAGGTGCATATAGCACCGTCTGATCTGTAAGTATTCCATTTACATTCATCAACAGGAGGTTAGACTTGCCGGGCTCAGAAGAAGTGGAAAAGGGTTCTTTTCTGACAACGATCAGATCTTCATCTCCATCATTATTCAGATCTGCAGCCCACATATCTTTTTCTTCATCATCGCTGTTGGCAACTGTAGAAAGCGTGAGCCTTGTGGAGGTTTCATTAGCCCAGTCAAGCCATTGTGCCTCAGTAATTGTAAAACTGAAAACAAAAATGATTGTTACCAGCATTCGTGCTAATACGGCATTGCTGGTACTTGCATACAGTGCAATCTTCATGCAGGCATTGTAGTTTTTTCTCATGTTTATTAGGGGGGGTTGGTTAAATCAAAAATAATGGTTTGATTTTAGAAATACAATATATTTCTGCCGGCCTTAACTGATTCCATACTATTTTCATTTGAACAGCGCAACGTGTTCATGCCGACCTTAGCTTACTATTTACTTTATAAAGCGATGTTAGCCCTTACTCTCAAAGATTCCTTAATAAATTTGTTTTAATTCTTTTGCAAGAGGGTACTGGTTATATAATTGTTGCGACTATTAATAGTTTTTTGTCGAATAAAAAAAATACTTGATCAGCAGTGGCAGTATGTATCTATATTCAATTTCTGCCTGTGGTTGGTGTTCTCAGCATAAACGGGAATTATAAATATCAAAAAATCCGGTTGTCAAAAACATTAAAGAGTCAGCAGATCGTTGGTCTAATTGGAAGCCACTTCTTAAGCAGAAGTTTCAGGATTTTGTTGCGCATTATTATAAATCCTAAAGGAAAACAGTGGATCTCAATTTTTTGGATTGAAAATCCAGAGGCTCAGCAGGACGAGATTAAACGCGCTTTTCTTTCTTGACGAACCAATGTAAATTGTGATGAACCTGGATCGATGTTTTGATGATTCGACTATTCAGAATATTAATAAACACTGATAATACTCTTAAACTTATTTTTTGCCTATTGAGTGTAAAAAGGCGTCTCTAAATTGCAAGCCCACTGGCACTTCTGATTTACCAACCATTACCGAGGTGTTTTTGACAGCCGTTATATGTTTTCGGGAAATTAAAAAAGACCTGTGAACCCGTAAAAAATCATCGCTCTCTTTAAGTAACTCCTGTTCCATTTTAGAGAAGGTAACCAATGGTTTAAGAACTTTGCCGGTACTCAAAATTACCTTAGTATAGTTTTTCATAGCTTCACAATATTGGATATCACTCAACACTACGGGATAACTCATTCCTTCAGATTTAATATAAATCGTTTTATCCGGATGAAAAATTTCGTTTAAAGAATTTGTTGCCAATCTAATACTATCTATTGCTTTAAAAACAGCAATTGCAAATCGTTCAAACGAGAAAGGTTTCACCAAATAATCTATAGCATTCACTTCATAGCTGGCTACGGCATATTCGGAATAAGCCGTTGTGAAAATTATTTTAATATCCTTTTTTACAATTTTGGCCATCGCTAAACCTGTCAGATTGGGCATATTAATATCTAAAAAAACAACCTGAATCGAGTTATCTCTTGAAATCAGCTCCAAAGCTTCAATTGCATTTTTACATTCCCCCGCATTTTCCAGCAGCTTAATTTGTGCTACATAACCGCCAATGATTTTCCTGGCTATTGGCTCGTCATCCACTATGATAGATCGGTATTTTTGACTGTTTTCCATTAGTTTAAATGAATGCTTAGAACAACACTGTAGAACCTTTCATCCTGATGAAAGCTTAAAACATGTTTTTCATTCGGATAAATGACACTCAATCTTTTTTTGGCATTTTCTAATCCAATTCCTTTTTCAGGGGTGAAACCGTCTTGAGCATTTGTATTGTAATTATTTTTTACGGTAAGATTTAAAATGCCATCATCGGAAACAACAATGCTGATGGCAATAAAAACAGGCTCATCTACTATGTTTCTTGCATGCTTGAATGCATTTTCAATGAATATGATAAACAATAAAGGCGCTATCTGATATTTTTCACAATTCTTTACATTGACAATGAACTCAACGTCTAAATTTGATTCTAACCGGATTTTTTCTAATTCTATGTAGTTTTTCAAATAATCTATTTCGTCTTGCAATGGCACCTTCTCTTGTTGGGTTTCATATAAAGAGTATCGCAATAGATCCGAAAGGCGAATCATTAAATCAGGTAATTTCTTTGAATTCTCTACTGCTAATCCATAAAAATTATTCATGGTATTGAATAAAAAATGTGGAGAAATCTGGGCTTTTAAATTTTCTAATTCAAAATGCAATTGCAGTTTTTGTTGCTGATTTTGCTGGTATTGGGCGATAAAATTATCTTTCAAATATTTGAAAACCACAACAAAAATATAGAACAAAAAATAAATTGGAAGATTGCTCAAAATAATCTCGCCTAGTTGTCTATTCGCAACATCGGGTATGGATTGCATCATTGCTTTCATTAAAAAACTTCTTAAAACCACAAATGATATCCAAAGTAATGTGCCTGTGCCCAGGAATATAAAATATTTTTCTTTACTGACCATTTGCCTGTATAAAAATAAAGTTGAATATACAAATGCAACGAAAAACAAATCTGAAACAAGCATAAAATTTAAATAGGTCGGATAGTATAAAACTGTTACATAATAATATCTAAAAACGTATAAAATATAAAAAACCCAAAAGCAGCAATGCCAAACCCAACGGTTTTCAA
>JBDSEW010000324.1:0-4698 GCA_039919825.1 Chitinophagales bacterium
AAATACATAATCGATACCTGCCTTAACAAAAGTCTGCCTCCACCTGTCGGATGATTCAAGCAAATCAAACTTCAGCTCACCCCGGATTTTATCAGCAGGAATAAATGGCAGATATTGGCCGGCATCAGTCTTTCCTCTTACGAGTGAATAGGCTGCGTTAAAGTCCAGCCAGTGCAATGCTTCAGGATGAATATCAAGCGTAACTTCTCCGCCACGCAAGGTTGCATTCTCCTGGAGGTAGCGGTAGATCTGGAACCCGTAATACTCATCATCTGTAGGCGTGAGGTAGATGTAATTAAAAAAATGGTTGTTGTAAACAGCAACACTTGCGGAAACCTGTTGCTGATCATACCCTGCAAAAATATCTGCGACGATGTTTTGTTCCACTTTCATTTCAGGATCACCAATCTCATACCTGAAGGTGCCTTCATGAACACCGTTACTTGATAATTCTGCCAGGTTGGGAGCACGGTAGCCCGAAGAAAAATTCAGCTTTAAATTCCAGTGTTCAGAAGGAAGGATGCTTGCGCCCAACGCACCGTTCAGTGTTCCAAACCATTTATTAAAGGGCTGCACTTCACTGCCGGTAGTGTTGATAGTTCCTGTCTCAAACGTGGCAATATTTTTTACATCATAGCGCAGGCCACCTTCAAACACAATTTTATCAAGCGTCTCTTTCCAGTAACCGAACAGTCCGCTTTCGAATAAATGGGCATCAGGCACGATCTGTCTTGAACCAAAGTTGGTATTGGTTTGAAACATAGATTGAACACCCATATTCCAGGAGGCATGCTTTCCAATATTATGCGCCCACTGCAGGTTGGCATTGTAAGTATTCAGCAGCATATTCAGACTGATCTTGTTACCTCCCTCCTGCTCCTGCCTGTTGTTAATGTGTAATCCCAGGTTGATCTTTATTTTTGATATGCCTTTGAAGAGTGTGTTTTCAGAAGTGAGGATATTGAAAACAACGGTGTGATGCGGCCCGGAAAAGTCGCGGCTGAAACGGCTTTGAGTGCTGTCCACCTCCATGTCGGCTTCCATCAGGAATCCAAAATGATTGAGAGAGAACAAGTAGTTATTCATTGAAAGCCAGTTACCTTTTTTCCATCCGAGTGACAGCTTCGCCTGGTAACCATCAAACCTTGAATTGTAAACACGGTTGCCATCTCCATCACTGTAATCACCGTGCGACTCTGCACCTATGAGGACGCGCCAATTAAGTTTTTCATTCGATCCTTTCACACCGGCGTCGGTCGCAAAGCCAAGCGTATTGCTGAACAGCTGAAAGCTCGCATCACCTTCCACTGTTCCAACAGGAGCAGGTTTTTCTTCGATAATATTGAGCACACCACCCATTGCTTCTGATCCATACTCCAAGGCAGCAGGGCCTTTGATCACTTCAATCCGGTCAACACCTGCATCGGTCAATCCTAAACCATGTTCATCCTGCCACTGCTGGTTGTCGAAACGTATGCCCAGCAATACCGTTTGAATACGGTTGCCGTACAATCCCCGTATAACAGGTTTTGAAATTCCATTTCCTGTAGAGAGCTGGCTCATACCCGGCATCTTTGATACAGCATCACTAAGGCTCAATGATCCCCTTTCACGCATCGACTCCTGTGACATGGCGCTGATGTTTTTGGGAGTTTCTTTGATGTTACTGTTCTGCGTTCCGTAGATCACCACTTCCTGTGTTTCAATATCGGTTCTTATCAAAGCAATCGACAGCTGCAGCATCGTTTCACCAATGTCCGCCGCTACAATTTTTGTTTCATAACCCACGAACGAATACTGGATGTTGAAGACTCCCGAAGGAAGTTGATCAAGATGATACGAACCATCAGCTCCCGATACCGTACCTGTATGTAGTTCAGGCAGATAGACAGTGACACCTTGCAGTGGTGCTTGTGAGGTTGCATCGGTTATGGTGCCTTCTACGCTGTGTTGTGCAAATAATGGTTGAAACAACAGCAAAAAAAGCAGCAGGCACAATGCAGCAGAAGAGGTTTTCAAAACAATATGTTTTAAAGAAGGAGAAAGCGTGTATCGCGCGAGCGAAAGCTCACGGGCCACAGTATCCTTACAGGATACTTCTACAGTAAATTGGGGACAACACTATTGGGAGGTTGGGTAAGTGTGTTCCGGTAAAATAAATCATGGGGAAGCAATATGTTATCGGGTGCGACACCAAATACAAATTGATCGTTCATAACAGCAGTCTGTTGATTCGAAAAATATTTGTCAAATTCCCGTCGGAGTTTTCTTGAGGAGTGACGGGAGGAAACAGGGTCTGCAACATCTTTCACATGATTAAGCAAATCTGAAACTACACTTTCCTCATGTTCATCATGATAGCAGGTGTAGATGACTTCATTTTTCTTCTCTACAATGCCCACCACATCATACATTTGGTTGTGGTACCGGAACTCATGCGTCCCGATCCACCAGGGCAGGTCGCATGACTTTTTTGAAATGGTGATGGTCACCAATTCTTTTGATGGTGAGCGCATGGACTCATGGGCTTCCGATTTCGCTGTAAATATTTCATGATCAAAAAGGAAATAAATACCTATTGAATCGAATGCAAAAAAGCAAACCAATAATATGGTGACGAAGATTTTCAATATGCGGAGAGGCAAATCTAATAACAAATCGGCAAAACTCATTTTAAGTAACAGATATTAAACACCTTTTGAAATTGGAGGATGCACTGATAAATAACACTGATTTAAAAATTGAAGTGAAGTTGATTACCACATCTGTTTTATCTGACTAATTTTGTCCCCTCAATTTCCTGTATGGCAACTTACGATGTAACAGTAATAGGATCCGGTCCCGGAGGATATGTAGCAGCCATCCGCTGTGCGCAACTGGGAATGAAAACCGCGATCATTGAAAGGTACAATACACTGGGCGGAACCTGTACCAATGTAGGATGTATTCCCTCCAAAGCCCTGCTCGATTCATCGGAGCATTACCACAATGCTGAACATCAGTTTAAAGTGCATGGAATAACCCTTGAAAATCTTGCTGTTGACTTTCCGCAAATGATGAAACGGAAAGATGAGGTAGTGAAAACCAACACCGCAGGCTTGAATTTTCTGATGAAGAAGAATAAAATTGACGTACATATTGGTCATGGAAGCTTTGTAACAAGGAATAAAATATCCGTGAAGAAGAATGATGGAAGCATGGTAGAGATTGAAACCAAAAATGTGATCATTGCCACGGGTTCAAAGCCTTCCACACTTCCGGGAATTACCATTGATAAAAAAAGAATCATTACTTCAACTGAAGCATTGGCGCTGAAGGAAATTCCGAAAGAAATGGTGGTTATTGGAGGAGGTGTAATAGGTTGTGAAATGGCATCTATATATGCGCGCCTGGGAACAAAAGTGAAAATTGTAGAATACTTCGATTCATTAATTGCGAACATGGACCGTGATCTTGGAAAAGAACTGCAGCGTTGCCTGAAGAATTTAGGAATGGAATTTTACCTTTCTCACAAAGTAACAGGTGTAACAGCTGACGAGTTATCAGTAACGGTTACGGCAGAGAATTTATCCGCTTCCGCTAAAGCTACGGCTGATGCAAGCGAAAAGATTACCCTTAAAGCGGATTATTGCCTGGTAGCAGTTGGAAGAAAGCCGTATACCGATGGACTGGTATTGGAAAATGGCGGCTTGCAAACAGATGAAAAAGGACGTATTGCAGTGAATGATCACCAGGAAACTTCGGTGGAGGGAATCTATGCCATAGGTGATGTTATCCGCGGAGCGATGCTTGCGCACAAAGCGGAAGAAGAAGGGGTGCTGGTGGCAGAAACAATTGCTGGTCAAAAACCTCATATCAATTATTTACTCATACCAGGTGTGGTGTATACCTGGCCGGAAGTAGCAGCAGCAGGATATACAGAACAGGAACTTACGAAAGAAAATCGCGCCTTTAAAAAAGGATCATTTCCGTTTAAAGCCAGTGGCCGTGCACGTGCTGCCAATGATTCAGATGGTTTTATTAAAGTGCTGGCAGATAAGGAAACTGATGAAATACTGGGCGTTCACATGATTGGGCCGCGTGCAGCAGATATGATTGCCGAGGCAGTGGTTGCCATGGAATTCAGGGCCAGTGCCGAAGACATTGCCCGTATTAGTCATGCCCACCCAACATTTACTGAAGCATTCCGCGAAGCATGCCTGGTGGCAACGGATAACAGGGCAATTCATATTTAGTGGTTCAACTTAAAATTTTCATGGACTTCTATATTTCTTAAGAATTTTTTTCGCAGGTTTTGCTGATGATGCATAAAAAACCTGCTCAATCGGCCGATCTGCGAGATAACACATGATCGTGATCGACTAATATTTTTTTTGTTTCTCGCTGATTTTGCTGATCATGCACATAAAAAACCTGCTCAATCGGCCGATCTGCGAGAAAACACATGATCGTGATCGACTAATGCTTTTTTTGTTTCTCGCTGATTTTGCTGATCATGCAGATAAAAAATCTGCTCAATCTGCCCGATATGCGAGAAAACACATGATCGTAATCGACTAATATTTTTTATTGTTTCTCGCTGATTTTGCTGGTCATGCAGATAAAAAACCTGCTCAATCGGCCGATCTGCGAGATAACACATGATCCTGATCGACTAATATTTTTTTTGTTTCTCGCTGATTTTGCTAATCATACAGA
>JBDSEW010000325.1:0-12128 GCA_039919825.1 Chitinophagales bacterium
GAATCTGTTGATGAAGATGCTGTCTGTAAAGACTCCACAGGATCAGGGCTGAGTGCCTTTACAGTGTCAATAACTGGAGTACCTGTGAGTTTGAATTCAAATTCCTGGTCACTGGGCGGATCACATGACCGATCGTTGCAGGTCATAAAACTTACAACGCCTTTTACGGTAACATCCGGTGCCTTCAATTTTACGCGTTGTGTAAAAATGGCCTCTTCTTCGAACCATATAAGAGTAATGTCATCAAAAAGGGGCTCAACAGCTTCTTTCCTGTTCCCTGATTCTTTCACTTTACCAACTAATGAATAGTTTTTACTTTTTATAAAGGCAAAAGACGTAGAAATAGGGCCTGTTCCACCTTCCGGTATAACAATAAACTGACTGTATAAATGATAGCCTGCTCCTACCTTAGCAGTTACAACAAGGTCGAATTGATCCGGTGCAATTTTTTTTGTGCTGTAACTCCACTGAACATTCGGATTGGAATATTGAGCAGAAATATTGGTTGAAGAACTGAGCAAAAAAATTAGCAGCAACAATATTCTCATCTAAACATTTTAATTTAGGGACAAAGTTGAAGTATTATTTTGAGCCGGATGTCGTGTGTTGTCCATTTTAACACATTTTTTAATGGCCTTTGAGAATGTTCGGTTCTGACTTTTTACTTCAGTAAAATTGTTCACTTAATAAAAATCTTTCCCATTTATTGAACCCGTCTGCTTATCTCAAAAGGTCATCCATCACATCTACTTCCAATGCATCTGCATAGCGGATAAACGACTCAAACAACAATTTTCCATCTGCGTTCCCTAGCATATCTTCTGAAGCGCGTTCAGGGTGTGGCATCATGCCAAATACATTCCTTGATTCGTTGCAGATGCCTGCAATATTCAACAATGACCCGTTCGCGTTCCCGGCATCATTCACCTGACTGTTTTCATCACAGTACTGAAAGATAATTTGTTTGTTTTGCTGAAGTCTTGCAAGTGTTTTTTGATCTGCATAGTACCGGCCTTCAGCGTGCGCTATCGGAATTTTATACGCACTTCCGGGCTGCAATGAACCTGTTATGGCCGAATCATTCCCACTTGGTGTTATAAAGATATTTTTGCAAATGAATTGCTGATTGATGTTCCGAAGCAAGGCACCCGGAAGAAGGCCCGCCTCACAAAGGATCTGAAACCCATTACAGATACCCCACACAAATCCACCACTATTGGCAAACTCCACTACTGCATTCATAATAGGTGAAAACCGTGCAATGGCTCCGGAGCGGAGATAGTCGCCATAAGAAAAGCCACCAGGCAACATGATGCAATCGTTCAGGTTGAAGTCTGGAAGCACTTTGTCTTTGTGCCAGAGCACTACTACTTCCTGTTGCAGCACCGACTCCAAAACATGTATAAGGTCCCTATCGCAGTTGGAACCAGGAAACACTACTACACCAAACTTCATAGGGCTTAATTTGAGGGGTTTAAAAGGTAGTAGAACTGAAAAAAGAGAATGGCCAAAATTAAGAATAAATGCACGATTTCAACAATAGCCTTTCTCCTGAATTCGGCAAAGAAAAATGCGAATGCCAATCCTGCCGGTATGCTCAACCAGACAAAATGACCCAATTCCCCCGTAAACTGAATCAACAACGAAAGAATGCCTGCTATAAAAAACCACACAACCACGATGAGATAATTACGCACCTGCACCACCATACGAAACAAATTAGCCTGTATGTAAAGTGCCGTCCATGCAATAACAGCAAGCACCGGAATGCCAACTGTTAATATTCTTGTGCTCCGCTCCATTACCTGGGCATTAAACCGGAGCTCTGAAATAACCAGGGAATGCAGAAACTCAGGAAGCAGGCCAATCCAAAAAAAGTAAACCCCAATAAAGTAGTAGGGCAATAAAAGTCCAATTGCTGCAATCAGGTATTCGCGCAAACTGAAAGGCCGCAACACAGTGAGAGAAGTTAATACAAACAGAAAAAAAACGATGTAGGGGAAAAAGAAAAGCGAGGCGATCGATATAAGAAAAGCGGTATCGAAAACAGCACCGGTAACTTTATCCTTTTTATACCACGCAAAAATTTTGGCAAGGGCGAAAAGCAAAAATGTATTTGCAATCAATGAGGAAGTGAGCAAGGTAAACTCTACAAACAGGGAAGAGACCAGTATGAATGAGAAAGCCGGCAAATACGACGACTTCGACATGATGCGGTAATAGTTGACAAGATAATTGAAATACAATGCCTGGAAGAAGACCAGTGCCGTTCCCATAATGTGAAAAATAAAGTTTCTGTCTCCAATGAATGCTGCCAATGCTTTATAGGTAAACTGGCTCAGCAGATTGGTATTCTGAGGTATTTCGAAAGTGATAGGTTGTATGAATAGTACCATTCTCAGTAATACAGCATACAGCAGTAGCATAAATATAACAGCAGGGTGATACGAACGGAAGATGCTGACCAATTGAGGGTGCTTTTAAAATATAATTTTTACAAACTGTAGATAATTTCTTTTAAGACTTGGTACTATCACCTCGTTGGGAGCAATCTGTTTTGCTTCCTGTGGGATGATCATTACACCTTTCCGGTCAGCGTTAAAGACTTCAACACGTTGTTGCTTTCCGGTTACGTCGATATCATAACCTCCCACGCTGGTTTGTCCATTTTGAACATCGTTGTAAATGAAGTGTAAGGCAGCGGGTGAAATAATTGTTGCAAACGAGGAATAATAACCACCATCTCCTTCTGTTGCCTGTTTCTTGTGCAGTATCTGTTTCCAGTTAAGCATCCCATCGCTATTAAAAGAAAAGACTGCCATTTCATCATAATGATAATAATTAACCGTAAACCCTGAGCTGATGCCAAATGCGCCATAGTTTGAGCTGCTGTATGACTCCGAAGAGATTGATACGGATTCTGCAACCAAAATGCCTCCGCCATCGCGGGTAACAATCAGCTCTTTGGCCTGAAACTCATAGAATCCATCATTCTTGCGCGGTGGGTTATTTCCGGTAAGCTGTGTCAGGAAATCAATAGAGTGCGGCTCAAACTTTTCAGTAATGCTGGAATCCTTATCATGCAACACAAAAAAATAAGCGCCTTCCGACTCTACTCCTGCACTGGTGGCATAGAGCCCGGCCATCATCAGGTTGCCTGTGTTCAAGTCGATGCGTGTTTTGCAGGAAGTGAGCAGGTGGTTTTTTTCCTCGAAGGAGGTCTCGCTCAGTTTCCTCCCGTTTTCTTTTATGCGAAAAGCGTGAAAACCCGAATAGACAAAATCATTGTTAAAATTTTTCGCATAGTTTTCACCGACCACCAGGCATGCATTGCCCTGTGTGTCGAGCACTGCTTCAATTAAAGCAGGAGATTCCATCGTCTTTATTTTCCATGATGAAGACCACACTTTGCGAAGATGAAGATTGAAGCAGCGCGCGTGAAGCGTGTTGTTGGAGCCGAACGCCGCATCTTCATAATAGATCATCAATTTCGACTTATCCGCTGTGAATGAAAACCGTAGATCAGGTGCGGCATTCACCAGCGATCTGTTGATGGTATCGACAATAGTTGACAGCGGACCTGATTCAAGCTTTGCATTTGTTCTGAAAGCTTTCAGCAGTGTTACATTTTTTACGATGATGGAATAAAAAAAGATAATGGAGTCATTGTACATTACAATTTGTTCAAGCTTGCCGTTCTTCTCCTTTTTTGGAGTGGTTTTCTTCCACCGGAGTTGAAGGTTATCGTAAAAGGCAATCATTTCATCAGTGCCGCGACCAACGGAACGTACCAGGATGCCCTGAGAGTTTTTTCCCAGTACATCCACCCTTACATAGCCAGTAGTTACTTTTTGCGGAGCAGAAAAGGAAATTTCCTGCGAAAAACAACTTAACGAAAGCACTCCTGCAATCAGCAGGCAAAAACATATTTTAAGTAACATGTGCATCAACTTATCCACTTCAAAGATAGGGCAATTGATGACTACACACCAACATGGCATTTGATATCACTTTGAACCTGTCGCTTTAAACAACTCAAGACCTGATGCGGGAAGGTTGATCAACTTATAGCCCGGCAATGATTTATTGTACTCACTTTTTAGCTGCATATAGTATGAGCAGTAATCGCAGTCGGATAACAATGAAATGTTACCATAACGTTGAAAATAACCATGCAGGATCCATTGTGACTTTAATCCTGGAGACACCACAATTTCCCGTGCGCTACCTGTATATTGCATGATGGTTCTAACATCGGTAATCAGTTCCTGATCACGACCGATTTTTCCGGCATTTAAATAGCCCATTATAATGCCTGCCATTATCAAAACCCACATTAAAATTTTAGTGTGCTGAAGAAATTTTCCTTTATCATTCCAATTGATTTTTTCGATAAAAATATTCAGTGCAGGAGCTATAAATAAAGAAGTTGCTGTAGCAAAAAAAGGAATTGCCGTGATCGTGTAAAAGGTGCGCTGTTCAAAAGAGATCAGCAATGGAAGAGAAGACGACAAACCCGTTAAAAGGAAGAAAAGTGAGTTTCTTTTTTGTTGCAGCCAATTTTGATTTTCTATAGGGTTAGTGCTGATTCTATAAAACAGGATTGCTACAACAAAAAGGATTATTGGAATCAGCAGCTCAACACTCATTTCGAACAGGAGCCAAAGCCTGTTATTTGTTGTTTGCATCAACGTATGCGGAAAGCCGGAGAGCCGCGATTCGAAATATTGCCGGTAACTTTCAAAAGCAGGTTGGTAACTCAACAATAAAAAGTAACATGCACCAATTAAGATTAGCATCACACATGAAACCAGTGTCATTTTTTTAAAAGTAATCTTTCGAGTAGCCAGCCAGTATAAAGCGGGCGTTGCCAATGGAAACAAACCCTGAATTCCTTTGATAAAACTTGCGCAAAAGAGAAAGAATACTGCTAAAAGAAAATAGAATATTGCCCCTTTTTTTTCAAATGCCTGGATTATAAGAAGCACACTTACCCAGTCTGCGATTACCATCGCATTTTCCACCACGTTGTTTCTTAAACCCCAGGAAACGGTAGGTACAGATAGCCAGATGAGTTGTGGCAACCATGTCAGTTGACTCACTCCAGGGTCCGTATTTAGATATTTCCAGGCATAGGCTATCAGCAGCATCATAACAACCCCTTCCACAAAACAAAAAAGACGTTCAGGATAAATGGTATCAGCTCCAAACGTAAAGAAAAGAGATTGAAGCCATATGAATCCAGGAGGTTGCTGGTGAAAGTGAGCAAATAGGGAAGCAGAGTAATGTGGTTCCCAATATGTTCCAATACCCAACGATAAATTTCTGGAAACAGCAGCATACTGCACACCGTCCACAAACATTCCATCTTTCATCAATGGAACACCTATCAACCATATAAAAATACCAGTCGTCATCAACCTTAAACAATGGTTTAGCTGAACACACATCCCGTTATTCTGCATAAATATTATTGTTTGATAACGCTTTTTTGGATTTGAACCGTTTATGGCTTCCCATACCAGGAATCAAAAGTATATTTTAACACCGTCTTTCTTGATAAACCTTGTGAGTCAATCAAATATAATGTTGCTCATAGAATGA
The DNA here is from genome assembly GCA_039919825.1 of Chitinophagales bacterium. Lineage (GTDB taxonomy): Bacteria > Bacteroidota > Bacteroidia > Chitinophagales > UBA10324 > JACCZZ01. Next base: position 5,605 of record JBDSEW010000325.1, read on the forward strand.
TGAGTTATCTGCAATAAAATTAACCATCAGCAAATGAACTGCACCTGCTTTTCTGAATATCTTCAGGAGATCCAAAAATATGATTCTGCTATATTTGGCAAATGCCCTTTCTAAAGAACATTCTTCCGGCTGCTGTTATAATAATCTTTTGGGCAGGCGGCCTGCTTGCACAATCAACTTCCCAGGATCAAACAAGCCAACGTTTCAAAGGCTGGAGTGTTGCAACCCTTTTTTCTCATGGAAAAGTAATTAAGCATACCCCCAATTTTAAACCGGAGATTAAAGGGCCATCGAATGCACTCGAATTAAATTTCTCGAAGCAAACAGATGGTAAAAAAGACTGGCAACAAATATTTCACTATCCTTCGCCGGGAATTGCCATCGGTTATACCAACTATGGTAATCAAGCGGTACTTGGATCTGGAATCTGGTTGATGCCCAATATGGATATCCCACTTTTACAGGGAAAGCAACTATCGTTGAATTTCAGGGTGGGATGTGGAATTGCTTTTTTATCAAAGCATTATGATTATGTCACCAATCCTGAAAACAATGTAATTGCATCCACGGTGAATAATATCACCTCTCTTTCAATGGCCGGCAAATGGCAAATCGCTTCGCAGGTCACACTGATGGCAGGTGGTTCGCTCACTCATTTCTCAACAGGAGCCGTACGCACACCTAACCTTGGTATAAACATCAGTGCGTGGAGTGTAGGGGTAGGGTTTCAGCCAGTACCACGGGACAGAAGCACTTTTATTAAAAAAACGTTGCCGGCGGCGGCAAAAAAAATACTGCTCACGGTGAATACGGGGATTGGCTTCCAGGAACAATTACCTGCCAAAGGTCCCATGTATCATGTTTACGTGTTTCAATTTTCTGTTGGAAAAATGATCACCCGCTGGAACAAATTATCTGTTGGAACGATGGGTACTTATAAAGAAGCTGCCAACAGTTTTATCAAACATCAAGAAATTTATCCGGATCATTATTTTGCGAACTCCTGTGCCGTGGCTGGTTTCATACAAGATAATATCCTGTTGGGGTTCACCGGAATTTCGATATCGGCCGGGTATAATTTTTATAAACCCTCTCCCCTGGAATACGGCTTTTATCAAAAGCTGGGTGTTCCTGTTTACTTTCCTGCTTTAGGAAACAAAAAAAATTCACAATTCTCCGTGGGGGTCTATGTAACCGCTGGAGAATTTACTGCGGATTATGTTTCGGTGGATGCAGGATTTCAATTCTGAAGGCTTTATTAATTGGAAATTGTCCCAAAAAGTGCTTCCATTTTTTTCTTCCTGTATTCAAAAATGCCTGTCACCTTTTTTTGAACGGTTATACTGTTGATCAGGTCACCTATAAACCATCCGGGCACTTTCCAGCTGACGATGTCGGTCATCTCTACACCTCCCGGCACCGCTTCAAAAAAATGCTGGTGGTGCCAGAAGGAAAACGGGCCATGACGTTGTTCATCGATGAAGTAACGATGGTGTTCTACTGCTGTAATTTCTGTTGTCCAACTCAATGGGATATTCAGCAGCGGACTCACTTTATAATGTATCAGCATGCCTGCATAAACACGGTCTTCAGGTTTAAACTCTGAGAGAATATCGAAATTCATTTGAGGAGGCGTGATCTTATTCAGGTTCAACGGTGAGGAAAAAAAATCCCATGCTTCGCTGAGGGGAACAGGCAAGTATTGTATGTGCTTTAAGGTATGAAGGCTCATGAAAATTGTTTGTGTTTTGTTTTCAGTATTTGATTTAAAGAAACTGAACAGATCGTATCAAATGAATTTCAAACCTGTCATTTCAATTTTATTTTATCTGCTAAATTTTCACTTTATCCAAAATAAAAGTGCTAAACATGACATTATCAATATGCCAACAAATATGTTCCAAAATTTCATGCATACTTCTTGCAACATTGGCTGTAGGCTGAAAAAATTTCTATGACGAGACTTTCTCAATGTCTTAAAACTTTCATTTACCGGATGGAAGATAACCCACCATCCATCTTTATTACTTGCGCAGTTACAAACTTTGCATCGTCACTCAACAACCAATGCGCCATGGATGCCACATCCTCTGCTGTTCCGATTTGCCGGAGTGGATGCCGGTCGATGGAAGCCTGTCTTTTGGATATTGTATCAGTTAATCGCGCTGCAAGAGGTGTCTGAGTAAGTGAAAGTGCAATGGCATTGACCCTGATTGCAGGCGCGAGCTCAGCCGCAAGGGAACGCATGAGGCCTTCAACGGCACCTTTTGCAGCAGCAATGGAAGCGTGAAAATTCATACCTGTGTTTACTGCAACAGTGCTGAACAACAAAATAGATGACGGTACTTCCTGTTTTAAATTCGGCAGGTATTGCTGAATTACTTTTACAGCACCCAGAACATTGATCCGGAAATCATTTAAAAAGTCTTCTTCCTTCAGCGATCGTATAGGTTTTAATGTAATAGAACCCGGACAATACACGAGGCCATGCAAGTGTTCCCTTATTTCCGGAAGCGGATCATTTAAAATATCTGCTGCAAAAAAGTCGACCTGCGGGATATTGAGTTCGCGGGAAGTTCGTGCAATGATGAATGGCTTATTTCCTGTGGCAATTATTTTTTGCGCCAGTGCATAGCCGATTCCCGAACTTCCACCAACGACGAGGTAATTTTTCATTTGCGCTATAACAAGAACGCACGGGAAATGTTTTGCAGTTTATTTCTTGATGTACCCGTGAGATGTCTATACCTGAATTAAAATTTTTATTTCCTCAAGAGAGAATGGATAGATTCTTCGATGTGCTGTGCATGTCATTGATCATTTAAAAACCAGAAGTTATCTCAAAATAGCTGCTGTCATCCTGAACTTGTTTCAGGATCTGTTCTTAACATAGAGAGATGGTGAAATAAATTCAGCATGACGTCCTTTGAAGAACATTTTCGAATTACTTTTACTAAAGATTAAAGGTTTTCAAAAAGGTTTTTCAAGCACCAGCATTCCATCTGCTTTCATACCATTGGCTTCAACGGTATATTTATATTTCCCGGCACGCAGGTAATAATTTCCATTGTCCGCTTTCTTTACTTTAATTTTTTCATCTTCTTCTTTGACGTCCTTATTCAAAAGGTTTTCATAGGAAATTAATACAATTGAATCAATGGAGTAATCATAATTGAAATAATTCAAACCCTTCACGCCATCGAAACTCATTTCATTCAAAACAAGATTGCTGTCAGCATAAAGAGTAATGTTCACTTTTGAAGACTGGTTAATAAAAACGGGGATTTTTATGGAAGGTTTTGCAATGGTATCCCAATAATAATCTCTTTGTCCCCAGCTGCGATGGTATTTCACCGGTTCAATAGCAAAGAGGTACAGGGGCTTTTCTAAAACTGAGTCACGGAGCTGTTGCAATTCTTTAACAGCGGCAATGTAAATGGAACGTCCGTGTGTTCCCAGGATCAACTCGTGATCGCGCGGATGAATTACAAGATCGTGCACAGCGACAGCAGGTAATCCACCGATCATGGACATAAAGGTTTTCCCACGATCAAGTGAAACATAACAACCATTGTCTGTTCCAATATACAGTATGTTTTCATTTACCGGATCTTCTTTCACCACATTAACAGGTTCCAAAGGAAGGTTTGTACCGATGCGCACCCACGTACTTCCATAATCTTCAGATGAGTACAAATAAGGATTGAAATCATCCCAGCGGTAACCATTTAACGAAGTGTATACACGTGATTCTTTGAATGCTGATGCCTGAATCCGGCTCACCCATAAATCCTGTGGAAGTTTATCGGAGATTTTTGTCCAGTTGTTTCCTCCATCTTTCGTAACATAAATTAATCCATCATCACTTCCGGTATAGATCAAACCAAATTTTAAAGAAGACTCATGTATTGAAGTTAGCGTACCATAAGGCACATCTCCTTTTTTGCCACCTTTTGTGAGGTCGGAAGAAACAGGTTTGAAATCATTGCCATTATTCAAAGATCGGAACAGTTTGTTGGCGCCGAAATAAATAATGTCCTGGTTGTGTGCGGAAAGTTGAATGGGTGATTGCCAGTTCCACCGGTATGGACGTTCACCCAACTCATGTTGCGGAGTGATGTATTTGGAGTTGCCTGTTGCAGTGCTTACCCGGAAATAATTTCCGAACTGGAAACCTGTATATACATTGCTGCCTCCGCGTGTATCCACTGCTACCTGCATACCATCCCCTGATAAAATTTCTTTGAAAGCATAAATACCTGTTTGATGCCATTCATTTGAATTGGTGGTTGCACTGCTACCATACCATACGCCGTTATCCTGCAACCCACCATACACATTGTAGGGCTTCTCCATATCGTAATTCACGGAATAGAATTGTCCAACCGGTGGATTGTTACACTTCATCCAGGTTTTTCCATCATCATAAGAAATATTCACACCACCATCATTACCATTGATGAGATGACCTTTTTTATTGGGATCGATCCACAGCGCGTGATGGTCAACGTGCACATTCTCTGTATTGATATTGCGGAATGTTTTTCCTCCATCATCCGAACTCAAAACCACAAAGCCGACGAGATAAACTTTATCCGGATTATTTTTATCACTGCGAACCTGCGCGAAATAATATCCATAGGTATAGAAGAGCTCATCCATGAAATCTTTATATGGTTTGAACCAGGTAACACCTCCATCATCGGAACGGTATAATTCCGCACCCACCACATCTGTTTCAAACAAGAGAGAATTTGCGTCATCTAGATACTCCACTAAACTTTGTGGTGTAATAGTTCCTTTTTTCATTAAGGTAAGAACCGTATCGGCAGTGTACTTATCAGGAAAACCATTAGAGCGGAGAAAATCTTCCACCTTTTTCTTATGCATTTTTTGAAAACTACCAGCGTTCATTGACCGAAGCAGATTTTTGGTAAGAATCGTAGTATCTTCTTCCTTCTTTTTCTCACGCCGGAACTGGTTATCCAGAAACGCATACAAAACAGTAGTTCCATTTTTTGAAGCGGCCGACAATCCAATTCTTCCAGTTCCATCGCCCTGTGGAAATGAATTTGTTCCATTGGTGATCAGCTTCCAATTTTCGCCTCCATCGGTGCTTTTATAAATACCGGAAGCAGGACCGCTTTCCTGAAAATTCCAGGCCCGGCGGTTGCGGTCCCACGATGCTGCATACAGTATGTTTTTGTTGATTGGATCCACAATAATATCGATGCATCCAGTGTGTTCATTTACAAACAATGTTTGTTTCCAGCTATTTCCGCCGTCAGTTGTTTTATACACACCACGTTCTTTGTTATCGGAATATAAATGTCCCAGGACTGCTACATACACCACATCAACATTATCAGGATCCATTACGATGCGGCCAATATGGTGACTTTCACCCAATCCCTTATTGCTCCATGTTTTTCCACCATCCATACTTTTAAACAACCCCACACCTGAATAGGAAGAACGGCTGGAATTATTTTCACCAGTTCCAATCCAGATGGTATTACGATTCCAGTCAACAGCAATATCGCCGATCGTCATTACCGCTTCGTTGTCAAATAATGGTGTGAAGGACATGCCGTTATTATCTGTTCGCCACAATCCACCTGAAGCATAGGCCACATAAAATTGAGCAGGATCATTCGGATTTGCATCTACATCTACTACGCGACCGCTCATGATGGTTGGTCCCACATTTCGAAACTTAACTTCCTTCACCAATGAATTCTCATTCAGTTGTTTCCTGATATCAAAACCCTGCAATCTTTTCTCAGCAACCGTAAAAGGAGGCTGGGCAGCTGGTGCAGTTGAATTTTTTTTCTGGGCAAAAGATAACGTGCTGATCAAAAAAAGGAAAGAGCAGATTTTTTTCATGGGCAGATTTCTTGATGGCGATGAAAATACAAGAAAAGATTTATTCATCATCCAATCTTCGACCAATGCCGTATAGTCCATACCAACTTGGTTTGTTATCTTTCTGGCAGCTATTTGTCATTTTATTTTTTTAGTCAACCTTTATTCACGAAAGTAAATCCGTTTACTTTGTTGAAAAAAAATGAAGCAGGAATTCAAAAGCACAAACATCCTTCAGAAACTCTATAATGCATTTAACGGCATACTGATCCCTTACAGATCTGAGGTAAGTATACGGATACAAACTGCTGTAGTTTTGGCCGGAACGGTGCTGGGCTTTTATTTGCACATAGGCAGGACAGACTGGCTTTTCCTGATTGTTGCCGCTGCCCTTTTATTGATCACTGAATGCCTGAACACTGCTCTTGAAAAGCTGGTGGACCTGGTTTCACCCGGTTACCATGAAATTGCAGGAAAAGTAAAAGATATCGCTGCCGGTGCAGTATTTCTTGCAGGTTCTGCTGCTTTGATTATCAGTCTTTTGGTTTTCTTTCCGTATTTCAATAAATAATTAAATGATGCGACTGGTAGTAGTTAATGACACTAAAACTGAAAAACAATTTCTGGAAGTTCCGATTCCTATTTATAAGGGTGATCCG
>JBDSEW010000275.1:0-2625 GCA_039919825.1 Chitinophagales bacterium
ATATTGTTTGTGAGTAGCCATTTAACAATGTAACTTTAAGCTTATGAAAGATAAAGTAATTAACGTTGACGCTGAAATTCTTGGAGGGACGCCTGTATTCTATGGTAGCAGAGTACCTATCAAAAATTTATTCGATTACCTTGAGGCAGGTGAGACGATTGAAACCTTTCTTGAAGATTTTGAAGGAGTGAAAAGAGAACAGGTATTGAAGGTGCTTGACCTTTCGGAGAAATTGATAAGTGCCTCAACTGAAATTCTTCATGAAGATCTTGCTGGATGAATGTGTAACTAAACGGCTTAAACCTTACTTGAAGGGCCATGCCACTTTTACAGTCACACAAATGAAATGGAATGGTTTGAGAAACGGTGAGTTGTTAAGAAGTGCGTCAGATGAAAACTTTGATATTCTGTTAACTATTGATAAAAACATCAGCTTCCAACAGAGCATTGCAAAGTTTGAAATTGCATTGGTGATTTTGGATACACCTTCCAGTAATTTAATCGATATTCTCCCACTGGCAGAACAATTTTTAGAAAGTATTTCAAGTTTTGCCCGGCGAAAGACACACTTGGTTTCATTAAATTTATAAGTACAAATCATAATTTCAACTACAAAACCATACTATTGAATGAAAAGAACATCACATGCCGTTTGGAACGGAACAGGAAAAGAAGGAAAGGGAACTATAACATCACAAAGCAAAGTGCTCGATCATGTATCCTACACATGGAGAACCAGGTTTGAGGATGTGGAAGGCACCAGTCCTGAAGAATTAATAGCCGCAGCGCATGCCGGCTGCTTCTCTATGAAACTAAGTTTTGTATTGGGCAATGCCGGGTTTACACCTGATTCTATTGAAACATCTTCCACCGTTTCCATGGCTGATGGGGCAATTAATAATTCACATTTAGTGGTACATGCAAAAGTGCCCGGAATTACTGCTGAAAAATTCCAGGAATGCGCAGAAGATGCAAAAGTAAATTGTCCCGTATCAAAAGCATTGAACACAAATATTACCATGGAAGCTGTTTTAACCAGCTAATCCATCTTTAAACAGTTTGCGCCCTTTGTTAAAAGCTTTTTTTGCAAAGGGCGCAACTAATTTCCTATTATATTTTCAGGTATGCTGTCTGATATAATCTATATTTTATGTATGAAGAAAAAGAAGAGGAATCAACCGAAACCTTTGAATCCGACGATCCGCGGAGTTCGCTTGTAAAAACATTCGGCAGCGCCGTACATGGCATTGATGCACTCACTATTACTGTAGAAGTAAGTGTAGGCCAGGGCATGAATTATTTTTTGGTTGGACTGCCTGACAATGCAGTAAAGGAATCCCTGCACCGTATTGAGGCGGCGATCAAGTACAGTGGCTACAGAATGCCACGGAGAAAAATTGTCATCAACCTCGCTCCTGCCGACATCCGCAAAGAAGGATCTGCCTATGATCTTACCATGGCTATTGGCATCCTTGCAGCTTCTGATCAGATTGATGCTTCTCGGTTGCACCGGTTTATTATTATGGGTGAACTATCACTGGATGGCTCGCTTCAACCGATCAAAGGCGCATTACCGATTTCCATCCAGGCGCGCAAAGAAGAGTTTGAAGGATTTATACTTCCCAAACAAAATGCGCGCGAGGCAGGCATCGTCAGCAACCTGAAAGTATACGGTGCCGGCAGCATTCTCGACGTGATCCGTTTTTTCAACGGAGAAAAAGAATTAGAGCAAACCATTGTCGACACCCGCAAAGAATTTTCAGAACAGCAGAATCACCTGGATGTAGACTTCTCCGATGTGAAAGGCCAGGAAAATATCAAGCGTGCACTGGAAATTGCGGCAGCCGGCGGACACAATGTAATTCTGATTGGGCCTCCCGGTGCAGGAAAAACGATGCTTGCAAAAAGATTACCGACTATTCTTCCACCACTCTCTTTACATGAAGCCCTTGAAACGACAAAGATTCATTCCGTAGCCGGAAAACTTCCTACTGAAGCATCATTGGTAACAGCGCGTCCTTTTCGTTCACCGCATCATACGATAAGCGATGTAGCATTGGTGGGTGGTGGCATGAATCCGCAGCCCGGAGAAATTTCACTCGCACACAATGGCGTTTTGTTTCTCGATGAATTACCGGAATTCAAACGCACAGTGTTAGAAGTGTTGCGTCAACCGATGGAAGAACGGCGCGTCACTATTTCACGTGCAAAGTTTTCTGTTGACTATCCAGCCAGTTTCATGTTGATTGCTTCTATGAATCCGTGTCCGTGTGGATATTATAATCATCCCGAGAAGGAATGCGTCTGCGGTTCTGGTGTTGTGCAGAAATATCTGAATCGTATTTCAGGTCCACTATTAGATCGTATTGATCTGCATGTAGAAGTAACTCCTGTTCCGTTTCGTGAACTATCGAATATCAAACTTTCTGAAAAGAGTGACCAGGTAAGAGAGCGCGTCATAAAATCACGCATCTTCCAGGAAAAACGTTTTGCAGAATATAAAGATGTTCATTCGAATGCACAGATGAGCACTAAGATGATGCGACAATATTGCTTGCTTCCGGCAGCGGGAGATCAGTTGATAAAAACTGCGATGGAAAAATTAGGATTATCAGCGCGGGCATA
>JBDSEW010000396.1:0-3846 GCA_039919825.1 Chitinophagales bacterium
GGCACGATTACGGACTTAATCATCAGATCGGTTCTGAAACTGAAGGCTAAGTAATTGCCGTCGGGGAAAGGCATTCCATATCTGCGGGCAATGTCATACATATTTGAAAAAGGGGATTCAAGAATCAGTTGTTTGCAGGGTTGCTGTGAGGCCAGGTAAACTGCTGCAGCAGTTCCGAGAGACCTTCCATAGATAAAGATTTTTTCAGGTCTTTGATATTCACGTGCAATAGAATACCACTGCTGTGTATCGGAGTAAAATTTTTTTTCCGAAAGCTTCCCATCACTCTTTCCATAACTTCTGTAATCAGGAATCAAAACACTATAGCCCAGGTCTGTAAATTTTTTGGTGAAGGGAAGGTAGTTATCGAGATTCTTCCAGTTACCATGAAAGTAGATCACCGTTCCTTTAGTGGCTTCCGGCTGAAGCAGCAGCCCATTTAGAAGTGTACTGTCCTCAGCATGGATATTTATTTCTGTGAATGGAATGCCTGTGTTGAAAACATAGTCTTCCGGTAATTTTTCCGGACGGAAAATAAAGAATGATTGAAAGAAAATAAACGTGCAGCAATAAAGTGCGTATAGCACAATCGCCCCTAAAAAAAACCAACCCATTATTTTCTTCATTTAGTACAACAAAATGTCGCGCAAAAATGCATGATATTGAGGAAATGAAGGAAGATTATTGTGTTTGCCTCCTTCAATCCTTATAAGTGTTATTCTTTTAGGTGCGATGGCAGCCAGCCGTTCGCTGCTGCTGATGGGAATTAACCGGTCTTTTGTTCCGTGAAGAATGTAGGTGTGACATTTTACATAATCCATCCACAGATCTGCACGAATAGGATATTTAAGGAGAAAGGGCATAGGAAGGAAGGGCAGGTAGCGGCTTGAAATATTCTGGAAGCTGTAGTAGGGCGCATCAAGAATACAAAAGCGGGGCGTATTCAGACTTGCTACACGTACTGCGAATCCACTGCCAATGCTTCTGCCGTAAACGATGATCTGATCTTCTGCATATTTCTTTTTTAATTCTTCATACACGAACTGTGCATCCTTCAGCATTACCTCTTCAGAACGCTTGCCGGTGCTTTTGCCAAAGCCACGATAGTCGATCATCACGAGGTCGTATTGGTACTTTGTAAAATCCTTAGAATACTTTGCCCAGCCCTTGATGCTCCTGGTATTCCCATGAAAATACAGCACAATGCCTTTCGGATTCTCCACGGCAAAGTGTAATCCATTGATGCGAACATGGCGTTCTACATCAAAAAATAATTCAGTGAAAGGCCGGTCGTATTGGAATTTAAAATTTTGTGGAAGTTTTTCAGGATGGAAGATGAAGCGTTCCTGGATGAAATAAATAATGACACAAACTGCCAGCCACCCTAAACCGATATACAGCAAAATGATCATGAAACTTCAATTCGAATTCCAAGATATTATTTCCTGAACAGAAGACGGAGAAAAAAGTAAAATCTTCATTAGCAAGTCAAGGACACACCCAATAAATTTCATCACTATTCACCTGTCTTGAGAAAAGCAGTCACAAAAAGCATCATATTTTTCTTTGTGCTCCCCACAACCTAAACTCTCTAAACAAAATAAACTATCTAAACTCTTCAAACCCTTCAAACCCTTCAAACTTTCTCTTCTACCACCACCACTTTCGGAGCAAGCAATTTATACAACACCGGAGTCACCAACCTGGTCAGCAGCGTTGAACTGATCAATCCTCCAATCAATACCCATGCAAGTGGAGCATACAGTGGAGCATCTTCCAGTACCAAAGGTGTGAGGCCACCAATAGCTGTAAGCGTTGTGAGGATGATCGGAACGAACCGTGTTTCTCCCGCTTCTTCAATGGCCTTATTTAATTCCATTCCCCGTTCACGCAGGTAGTTGGTGAAGTCAACCAGCAGAATAGAATTTTTCACTTCAATACCAATGAGTGCGATTAACCCAATTACTGCTACAAATGAAAATGTTTTCCCCACCAGCAGCAACGTAAACACAGCGCCGATTACACCTAAAGGAATTACAGATAACACGATGAAGGTGCTCTTAAAAGTTCCGAATTCAAGCAATAAAATTCCGAGTATACCAAAGATGGTGATGATGATGATCGTACCAAGACCTGCAAAACTTTCCTGGCTGCTTTCCACTTCACCAGCCGCCTGGTAACTGTAGCCGGTTGGCAAATGCAGTGTATCCATTTTTTCAATTATTTCCTCTGTGACTTCACCTGTATTGAATCCTGTTTTTACGTACGATGTTACGGTTATATACCGGTTCTTATTGTAGTGCTTAATGGTTGGCACCGAAGTGTTCATCTCCAGCGTAGCCAATTGCTTCAATGGGATCAGGTTTCCGGTTACCGATGAAACATAAATTTTATCAAACTGGTCGATGGATGGATGGTCACCTTGTTTCGGAAGCGTGACATTGATCTGGTGTTCATCGCCTTTTTCATCACGGTAGGTACCGATGTTTAATCCTGCAATACCAAGGCGCACAGTGCGATCGATTTCTGTAATGGGAATACCAAGCATACCAGCCTTGTCTTTATTGATGGCAACATGCAAATCCGTTTTCTGAGAAAGCAATGGGTTGGTGATATAGATGGTGCCATCCGTATTCTTCATGATATCTTCCACCATAAACGCGAGCGAACGCAGTGTATCAAGATCCTCTCCAAAGATGCGCATGGCAACCGGAGCCTCAATAGGCGGGCCCTGCTCAAATTGTTTGACTTCGATTTTCGCATTTGGATATCCATTGAATTTATGCCTTAGCTCATCAATGATTGTTTCGAGCTCGTTCACAGTAAGAGGTTCCGTACGAATAAAGAGCTGTGCATAGTTGCTAGATTCATTTTTAGGAGCAATGTTGTAATAGATGCGCGGATTTCCTTTTCCAACATTCGTAAAGAAAGAAGTTATTTCGGAATGCTGCTTTAATTCCTGCTCTACAAACTGCGCTACTTTATCAGTTGCATAGAGATTCGTCCCAAGCGGAGTTTCAATATTGACCATGAACATTGGTTTTTCTGATTTTGGAAAGAGAGAAAATCCGACCACAGGAAATAATGCAAGACTCACCACAAAGATGGCAAAAGCAATGAAAAGGGTAATGTAGGGATGTGTCAGGGCACGGTGAAGGAGCTGTCTGTAGGAACCACTGATTATTTTTTTCAACCCGCGCATAAAAATATTTCCTTCTGGGTTGTGATGCCTGCTAAGTATTAAACTCGATAAAAATGGAATGATCGTGAGTGAAACAAACAGGGATGCAAGCACGGTGCTGATAACTGCAATAGGCAAACTACGGATGAAATCACCGGAACCTTCCGGCAAAAATACAATGGGAAGAAATGCAAAAATAAGTGTGGCAGTGCATCCTACCACGGCCAACCCAATTTGCTTGGTCGCTTCTATCGCTGCGTTCTTTCGGGAAAAGCCATTGCGCAGAAACCGTTCAATATTTTCTACCACCACAATACTGTCATCCACCAGTAATCCAAGGGCAACCACCATTCCTACAATAGACAACTGGTTGATCGTGTATCCAAAAAAATTAAGTATGGCAAGGCCAATGGAAAGTGAAAGTGGAATGGAGATCATAACAATTACAGAGGCACGCCACCCTAGTGGAAGCAACGTAAGCAATACCAGGAAAATGGCGATGCCAAAATCTCTTGCAAAGCCACTTAATCTTTTTGAAACATCATGCGCCTGGTTAAAGCCTTCTTCAAAAACAATGTTTGAAGGTAATGTGGGTTCAAATTTATCAAGAACAGGTGTAATCTGCTGGTTGATGGCGAGAATATTTGTACGGTCTTTTTCACTTA